>DEBL01000222.1 GCA_002348535.1 Deltaproteobacteria bacterium UBA2957
CCCTCTCGCAGCACAACCGAGTTGGCCGCCATCTTCACGGGGGTCACGGCGGTCGTGGTGGGGCCTGCATTCTTTGCCTTCCGTGAATCGATGTCTGCGGTTGATGCGGTCGTGACTCGGGACCCTCAGTTCGTCTGGGCCACCCTCGTGTTGCACAACATGACGGATGTGGTCTCCTTCTTTCGGCCTGGAAAACACTACTCGCCCGATCTCAAGGAAGCGTTTGGGGAAGACTTGCTCGTCATCGTCTACCTTGGTCATGCACTAATCTGGCCTGCGCTAATTGGATTTTGGTCACCCTTGCGATCCCGAATGAGGAGTTGGGGCTGGCTGGCGATCGGATACTTTGTACTGGCCTTGGGGCCCTTCCTGTTCATCGCCGGCGACTATGTATCGGCCTTTGGTGGATGGATCCCCCTGCCATTCTTGGCCCTCTTCAAGGGCGCACCCATGTTCTCACGCATTAGCCATGCCTACCGATTCAGTGTTGGCGTCAGTCTCGCGTTGTGCATGCTCTTGGCTTGGAGTTTGCGATCGATGAAAGGGCGCCGCATTTCTCCCTGGTGGGTCGCCGCCGTCATCGTGCTATTGCGAATCGGTGAGAGCACACTCGCATCTCCAGCCCCTTTTCCACTGCCGGTAGCAAATGCCGCTGTACCGGCGGCCGTGGCGGATCTCCGAGAGGGGGCGGTTCTCGACCTTCCAGTGGGGCGACCTGTGTTGGCCCGCAGTCAGTACTCGCTGGCGCAACTCCAACACCAACAACCCAGCCCGTATGGGCTAAATGATCCGCTTCCACAGAGCCTTCGCGCCAATCGATTCCTGCGGTTTCTCGTGGAGATGGAGTATTCCGCAACGGCCACGCTTCCGGCTCAACTGCCATGGTTTGATTTGGAAATCGGAAGACAGGCCGCCATCGCGGACGGTTTGCGATGGATCGTGATGCACGAGGCGTCGTACCCGGCCGGCCAGTTCGGCAGGACCGCCCGATTCTTGGATGTTGTGGCGACGCCTGTGCAGCAGGAAGACGGCGTCCGAATTTACCGACTCGATCCCTGAACTGTGGGCATCAACGCATCCGCAATGAACCGCCCCAGTGCTGCATTTCCTTCCCTCGAGAGGTGATTTCGGTCCACCAGCATTGAGTCCGTCGCCATTCCCTCAAAGGCTGCAGCAGTGTCGAGCCACATCACATCATCGCCAGCAAATGATCTCTGCATCTGCGCATAGGGTCGAAGCGATGCCGATAGCCCCGAATGGACATGCTCCGTCATCAACACCACGGTCTTCGACTGGGAGCGAATGGTCCGAACGATCGCTTCATGATTGTCTCGTGCGTCCGGGAGTGGAACGTCTGCAACGCCGTCGCTCGACGGATCGTCCACCCCTCGAGTCCACAGCGATAGACCCACCATTACCGCCGACTCAGACGCCCACGATGCCAGTCCATCTCCCACACCACCACGGGAGGCCTTTGCCGCCTCTCGTTCCTTTCGCGTTCGCGTATTCTGCTGCGTGAGCACGTCATTTACTCCCACATACAAGACCAGAATGTCCGCCTGTTGAAGGTGGGCATCGAGGGTCCGTGAAATCGTAAATGTATTGAGGTCACCGTCGCCGAAATTCTGAGTGGTTAGGCCCACATCTGCCGGCAACAACTCGCAGAGGCGTTGATGCGCAACTGCAGGAAAGAAGGCTTCCGGTTCATCCCCAAACTGGTAGGCTCCTCCCACCGAAGAGCCTCCCGCAAATGCAATCGTGCGCATCGCATTTGGGTCCGAGGACCCACACTGTCCTTGCCAGCCTGGGCTCGGATTCTCCCACCCTCGTTCGTTGGGTCTCTCTGCCGACAGGCGACCCATTTTCCATGCATTTCCCAGCGGGGAACTTGCCACGGCGATCTCGATCGAAATGGGCAGCAACATCACGCACAAGACCATGACTTCGACCGCCGGTCGAGGGGCTCGATGCAGCCACATCGAAGACATGCCGACCATGGTCGCCAGACGCCACAGGACCGTCAACAGCGCAGCGTTTTCAGGCCCAAAGGCCACCAAGGGCAGCCAACCGATCGCATCCACCACCCACCAAATTGCTGGCCCTTTTCGGCCAATTCTCAGCGCCCCCACAACCATGCACACAAGCACGACAGTCAACCCAACGCTCCATTCACGGACGCCAATCAACATGCAGAAAGCCGCCACACCGAACCACAGAGCCGGCCCTTCCTTTCGGACCGCAGAGCCTGCATGGCCGACCACCAGCCGAATCAGCGTTGTCAGACCCATCCACGCAATCGGGATGCAGGCCAGCAAGAGCACCGTGACCGCCCACTTTGATGGCTGCATTTGGGACAAATAGAGGCGCTCCACTGCAGCCAGCCACGCACCGGTCGGCTGCGTCAAGGCCACTGCAGGAGGAAGCATTCCCGCAACACAGGCCGCGAAGCCGGTCCATGAAAACGGAACCATCAGCACGCCGACAATCAAGCCCAGTCCAGCGCCGAGCAGCGTACCGTTGCGCAACAACTGCAGCGGCGTTCCGGCCTTTCCAAAGTTCGACTGAAAGATCGTTTCACCGCCCCCATTAAGCACCCGCACCGAGCGAATCCGAGGCCAATCTTCAGCCGCCGAGAGTTCGAGGCGCCCCGGTGTCGCAGGACCGACCGTCATCACCGCCTCGCCGGACTCCACCGTGAGAACTCCACCGTTGATGCGAAGGGCAAAACGGTCACTGCCCGTAGGGGTCCACTCTGAGCCTGCGGCACCCCCGCGCATCGCGCCGGGCTGCAGCTGGACAAACTGACTGGGAGCCTCACCGATTTGCATCCACAAGGTTCCGCTGCGTTCATCCAATTCCACGTCGACCCCGTGTGCAGGACCTTGGAACAACGGGACCACCATGTCGGGACGAAAGAAGACATGGGTAGCGATGACCAGTGAACCGCCTCGAGTATGCGTGACTCGACCAGCTCCGGCGGGCCCCACGCCCTCCTGAAGGCCCGGACTGATGATGCGCCACTGCTCTGGATTCGGGGCTTCAGGGACCGTAAATGCGTGGCCGAATGAGTGGCTTGCTACGCGCCCGAGGAAGGCCCCGAGCACGACAAAAAGCGCCGCCAACACCACGCGCTTGATCAAGGTGCGCCCGAGGAGAAGTCGTAACCAGAGCGCTGGAGCTCCTCGATAAACGCAGGAGAGAGAGTGCGGGCTTGGCCGATCCGCCCGTGAGCGGCTCGATACCCGTTCCATCGCTCAAGAAGGTCGGCTGCGACCGCTCGGTTGGACGCCGCCACATTTCGGTTCTGGCCCGGATCTTCGTCGACGTCGTACAAACACATCGGCATCCCTTGGTCCATGAGGCCCGAGCCCGCTGTGCCGCACCCGCGCCGCTGCTTGAGTAAGGTCCATTGCTCGCTAAAAACGGCCCCGGGCAATCGATCTCCTTCTTGCTTGGCAACCCCTCCCTCACTCAGCACCACCACATGCGGCGTTTGATCCGGTCCTCTCATCAATGGAATCAACGATGACCCGTCGATTCCCGCTGGTGGCACTGCGCCAACTGCATCCAAGATGGTTGGAAGAATGTCCACTTGGCTCACCAAGGCTGTGCGGGAACTGCCCGTCGCTCCCGCGCCCGGGACCGACACAACAAGCGGGACATTGACCACCCCATCAAAGAACGCATCCCCGTGCAGCAGTTCGCCGTGGTCGTTGAGTGACTCGCCGTGGTCCGCAACCAGCACCAGCACTGTGGGTCGACCCCGTTGGGCGATGGCGTCCAGCACACGCTCAACGTCCTTGTCCATGAGTGTCACGGCTTCCAAATAGGCTGCCTTCCAGACATCCACTGCTGCACTCCCTTGGCGGTTGACCGCGGTCTGCAGCGGGTCCTCTCGCTGAATTTCAACGATGCCCTCCTGAGCAGTTCCTCCGGCCATTCCTGGCATGGCTTGATTGGCACGCCCCACCGCTTCCGATTGTCCGGCTTCCCACAGCAACTGTCGAACACCCGTCGGGTCGGCACCCTCCTCAGGCGGATCCACAACAAATGGAAAATGGGCCGTCCGAGTGTGCAGCATCATGAACACCGGACTTTCGGAAGACTGGGCAGCTAACCAGTCAACTGCGGGCTGCGCTGCCGTACCCGCCGTTTCTTTCCTGCCTCCTCGAAAACGGCCATCCGGTGAATTGCGGGGCGGTGGCGTGATCTCCATGTGCTGAAAGCCGCGATCGAGCCCATAGTCAGGACGGAAGCCCGAGGGTGCATCGGTGGTGAACCCCGCGGTCGTGTAACCGTAAATACCCAAAATACCGGGCAGGGTGGGCACATCAGCAGTAAGCCCTTTGTCCCACCCGGTGACTCCCGTTGCGCTGCCGTATCGGCCCGTGAGAACACCGGTCAGCGAAGCCAAGGTAAAGTTGGACGCTGCATAGGCACGCTCGAAGCGCACGCCCGCTTTCGCAATTCGGTCGATGGCTGGGGATGGATTCCCCGGATGCCCGTATACACCAAGGTGATCTTTGCGGAGCGAGCAGACGGTGATGAGCACTACATCGCACCCTGCACACACCGCCGCCTCGCTCACGGAAGATGTATCCGACGGCTTTTCGTTTTGATACACGCCTGCACCCGGCTGCACGGGGCCGGGAGCGGGTGAGCCCATCGGTGCGGATGGAGTCATGGCTTGGGCTTCGCGCGCGCTCACAGGTTCAGGCTGGTCGTCAAAAACGCCCAAGCCCTTTGCAACCATGGCGACCCCGCTTCCCACAAGCAGCACAACAATCAGTTGCCCCATTCGTTGACGATTCATTGCCATGGTCCAAGCCTACTCGAAGTTGCAGTGCTAATTTGTCTTCATGGCAGAAGAACGCAAATCAACATTGGGTGAACTGGTCGCGCTGCTCAACCGAGGCAGCCGGTGGTGGATGGCGCCGCTCATCATCGGAACGATTGTGGTGGGTGGAGCTGCGCTGTTCTTCCATGCACTCGAATATGTGGCACCGTTTGTGTACGTCTCGCCTCAATAGACGGAGCGATCATCGGTCACTGCCATGACCTCTTCGAAACTGGTATCGCCGAACGCGATCTTCTTGATCCCATACTCGCGAAGGGTAAGCATGCCGTCGTTTAGTGCCTCACGCTTGATGTCGGAACTGCTCGCTTTCTCGTGAACAAGTCTTGAGATTCGAGGTGTCATGGGCATGACCTCGTACAAGCCCGTTCGTCCACGGTATCCCGTGTAGCGGCATTTTACGCAGCCCACACCTCGGCGCACTTTTAGTCTCTTTCCGCGTGCACCCTGAATGCGCAACGAGAGCACTTCATCGTCATGCAACACATCATCCACTGAGCAGTTGGAGCAAATTTTGCGCACGAGTCGCTGAGCCACCACGCCGGTCAGCACACTGCTCAACAGAAAGGGAAGAACACCAAGGTCCAACATGCGTCCGATCGCGGATGCGGCGTCGATGGTGTGAACCGTCGAGATCACGAGGTGACCGGTCAGCGCGGCTTGAACCGCGTTCTTCGCGGTTTCTTCGTCGCGAATTTCTCCAACCATCACAACATCGGGATCTTGACGCAGTACATTCTTCAGCGCCGACCCAAACGTGAGACCGATTTTGGGCTGCATCGCAATTTGGTTCAGTTCCTCATGCACCATCTCAATCGGATCTTCGAGGGTCAGTATGTTGACTCTGGGGGAATGGATGTGATGCAGCGAGGTGTAGAGGGTCGTGGTCTTTCCACTTCCGGTCGGGCCGACGACCAATATTAGCCCTGAGTTCTGGGCGAGCATGCCTTTGAATGTGCCAAGCTCACGCGGGAAGAAGCCAAGGTTCTCAAGATCGCCCAGTTGCGCCCCCGGATCGAATACCCGCGCAACCACCTTCTCTCCAAAAACTGTCGGAATGGTGGACACCCGCAACTCGATCTCTTCGTCTTGGAATGTGGTCTTAAACCGACCGTCTTGGGGGCGTCTTCGCTCTGCGATGTCCATCCGGGCGAGCATTTTGAATCGAGACACCATGGCCGGGAACACGACCTTCGGCAGCCGGTGGATTCGGTGGAGCACGCCGTCGATCCGAACCCGCACCCACCCTTCATCGCGCTTGGGTTCAAGGTGAATGTCACTGGCACGCTGCTCAAAGGCATAGTTCAGGAGGTACCAGACCGCGCGCACGATTGGTTTGTCGTTCGCGTCAAGGTCACCCCCTGTGTCGGTCAACTCGTAGAGTTGCTCAAGGTTTCCAAGGTCAGGAAAGTCGGATGCGAAGTCTTTCTCGGCCGCCCGCATCGAACGACGAAAACCATGAAACTCCACGATGATGCCGAGGATCTCGCTCTTCGCGGCAACCACGACTGCGATGCGTTTGTTCTTGACCCGCGCGATGCTCTCAACCAGTTCATTGTCCCATGGATCCGCCATGGCAATGGTCAGCGCTTCGTCGGTTTCTTCGACCGCAACGATCAGGTGGCGCTCCGCGAATGGACCTCCAAAAGCGCTGGTTACCAATCGGTAATCAAGTTGAAGGGGGTCGAGGTGCACAAACGGCAGGTCGAGGGCTTCAGCCACCATTTCGGTGACGTAGTCCTCATCCACCCGCTCCAATGGCTGATCCTCTCGCGGAAATCGAAAGCTGGCGATCAACTCAATGGGCGTCACCCGATAGGCCACCCGATGTCGACCCAACATTCGACGCATCTGAGCCCGCTTGTCGAGCAGGATGTGCCGAGCTTGGTCGCGCCCTCGATTG
>DEBL01000381.1:0-8180 GCA_002348535.1 Deltaproteobacteria bacterium UBA2957
GATACGGCACTCGATGAAGAGAACGAAACCGAGGAAGACGAAGAAGAGCCCGTTGATCCGGATGCGCCCGTGGCCCAATGTGATGTCACGCCGGACAAAGTTCGCCCCATCATCGAGACGGCACGGTGGATCGGTTCGGAGTCAACAGATCCAAATGGCGAAGCGATTATCGACTACACCTGGACCCTCGTCGACCGTCCCTCGGGTTCGGCTGCGATGATGCCGGGTGGCACATCGGCAGATCGGAACGGGTTCGAAACCGACCTCGCCGGTGACTATGTAGGACAGCTGGTCGTGACCAACGAGTCCGGCGTTGAGTCTCCCCCGTGTGAGGTTACCCTCACCGCTGAGCCCGTCGAGGCCCTCTGGGTTGAGATGTTCTGGGAGAACTCTGGCGATGACATGGACCTTCACTTGCTTGCCCCCGGCGGCACCCTGAAGACGGACACGGACTGCTACTACATGAACTGCACCCCTAGCTTTGGTGGCGGACTGGACTGGGGTGTCGCGGGCGAGACGTACGACAACCCTACCCTTGATCTCGACGACATCAACCTCACCGGACCCGAGAACATCAACATCGAAAGTCCCGAGGACGCCAGCTACACCATCATTGTGCACGACCACACGTCACAGACCTTCACCGCTGGAAATGCGGTCACGGTCAATGTTCGCCTCGATGGAGAGTTGGTGTGGAGCGACACACGCATCATCGTTGGCGAGGATACGTACACCGAATTCGCGACCATAAACGTCGCGGAGGGCACGGTCGAGGCCCTCTAACGACGCCACCTTGTCGTCTGACTGGACGGGCGTATACTCTTGGAGTGTACGCCCGTTTTTCATGGTTACTGTTTATAGGATGCAGCGAGTACGACCTCGCTGCCAAGCGCGACGTTCAGCCGGGTGCGCTAGACACCGGCTCGGCGATCGATTTCCACACGACCGAAGACACCGCCCCACCTCCCACCTGCGACGATTTCGAGGCGAGTCCCGTTGGCGCGGTCGAACCGCGTGAAGATTGCCTTGCGGAGCCCGCTGTCGGCACGTTTACGCCCACCATAGAGTGGCAATGGTCGGTGAATGACGTCCAGATCGGGTTCGACCACATCATGGCCTCGCCTGCAATTGGGAACCTCACTGACGACAACGGAGACGGCCAAGTCAACACAGATGACATTCCGGATGTGGTCTTCACGGCATTCGCCGGATCCGCATACAGCAGCCCCGGCGCCCTCAACGCAATCAGCGGCGACGGCTCCGGTCTGATCTGGTCGGTTCGCGAGCCTGGCGGCTACCCTGTATATGGAGCGGCCGGGGTCGCGCTTGGAGACCTCGACGGCGACGGGTCGACCGAGGTGTGTGCCGCCTCAAGTGCCGCATCGGTCGTCTGCGTTAACGGCGAGGATGGGTCGTTCAAGTGGGCTGGTGGAACCGAGACCAGCAGCTATGGCTGCCCCGCAATGGCCGACCTCGATGGCGACGGCTTATCCGAAGTGATCTTTGGGCGTACAGTCCTCGATCATACAGGCGCAACCCTGTGGACCGGGGCGGGCGGCACCGGGGGACCCCACTACATGAGCTTCGCCATCGACTGGACGGGAGACGGTCAACTCGACATCGTCGCGGGGAACACCATCTACAACGCAACGGGAGAAGTCGTCTGGACGGATGCGCGAACGGATGCCGCACCCGCCATTGGGGATTTCGATCTCGATGGCCTTCCAGACCTCGTCAGAGCCGGAGGCGGCACGATTGTCGTGACGCTGAACGATGGATCGCTGCTCTGGGAGGCCCCCACCAGCGGCGGCGGAAGTGCTGGAGCACCAACAGTGGCAGACTTCGATGGCGACGGCCTCCCCGAGGTTGGGGTGGCCGATCGAAGCCGATACTCGGTCTATGACACCGATGGCGCATTGATGTGGTCCAACGTCACCTCCGACTACTCGTCATCCAAAACGGGAAGTTCAGTGTTCGATTTTGAGGGAGACGGTGCCGCAGAGGTGGTCTACGCAGATGAGCACACGCTTTGGATTTTCGATGGGGCAACCGGGTTCATCAAACTCGCCCAAGAAGGTCATGCATCCGGGACTCTCATGGAGTACCCTTTGATCGCCGACGTGGACAACGATGGTTCGACCGAAATCGTGGTCGCCAGCAATGACTACAACTTCAGCGGCTGGACTGGCATTACGGTGCTGGGCGACTCCGACGGAACATGGGCGGCCGCCCGTCCGATTTGGAATCAGTATGCCTACCACATCACCAATGTCTCCGACGATGGACACATTCCGGCAACTCAGGTGCCCAACTGGCTCACGTGGAACAGCTTTCGAGCCGGTGGGACCGAGCTCGGACCGGCGCACTGGCTACCCGATGTGGCTCCGCGCCCCCCCGACATCTGTACCGCGACCTGCGAAATCGATCGGGTCACCGTTTATCTACCGGTTGCCAACCACGGCATCTCTCACGCCCTCAACGTCGTTGTGGTACTTGAACGAGACGACGGAACGCAAATCGACGTCAAGACCATGCCCGTGGTTCCTCACGGCGGCGGTGTCGTACTGGGTCCCGTTGATGTGAATCTGGATCAATGGGGAACCGAAGGCTTAAATGCCATCGTTGATTGGCCGGATGATGTGAGCGAGTGCAATGAAGCAAACAACACCCTCCGTTTGGGGCCGTGGCCTTGTGATTAGTCCAGCGCCGACTGGATCGATTGCTTCAAATCGGGCATGGTCCAGCGGTACCCACTCTCCGTCAAGCGGCTAGGCACAACGCGCTTGCTCGACAAAATCTCGGAGGCAAATGTGCCCAGAATCGCGCGCAAGGCGAAGGCGGGCGCCGGCATAAATGATGGCCGCCGAACGATGCCGCAGAGCACTCGATTGAAGTCCGCTTGCCGAATGGGATCGGGCGCCACCACGTTGACGGGCCCGGAAAGGTCTGAATCAATCGCATGCCGAACGGCACCGACTGCATCACTAAGGTCCACCCAACTCCACCACTGTTTCCCACCTCCAAGGGGACCGCTGACGCCCCACTTGGCTGGAATCAACATGGTGGGAAGCGCACCGCCACCCGGACCAATGATGATTCCAAATCGGAGTGTTGCAGTCCGGCAGGGGGCGCCGTGGGCAAGCTTCTCCCACTCCACACACAGTTTGGCGAAATAGTCATCCCCCGCAGGGGCATCTTCAGACAGGATGTCCTCACCCGCTGAACCATAGAAACCGATACCGGATGCACAGACCAACACCTTGGGCTGGGCATCGGCCGACGCGATTGCACTGACAACCTGTTCGGTGGTTTCCACTCGACTGTTCCACACCTCTTCGACCTTTTTCTGATTCCATCGGCCTTGAACCGTCTCGCCCGCGAGGTGAACAACAGCATCGGTTGGTGTGGATAGCGCGCGACCGAGGTCGTCCCAGCCAACCGCCGAGACCCCTTGCAGCCGACCCGCGGCAGCTTCCGGATTACGAGACACTGCGACCACCTCATGGCCATCCGCCGTTAAACTCGCGCATAGCGCCGAGCCCAAGAAACCCGTTGCACCGGTAACCAAAACACGCATCACGCCCCCCTCCGGTGGTAGCCCAGTGCACACCAAGCCCCAACCTCTTTACTCACTGATGCCAACGCTACTGAATGTAACCCCGTTCCTCGAGCCACTGAATGACCACTGAAGCCGCATCCTCTGCAGATTCTCCATTCATTTGGAGGTGGATTTCCGGGGCTTCTGGAGCCTCATACGGGCTATCGATGCCCGTAAAGTTCTTAATTTCTCCGGCACGCGCCTTGGCGTATAAGCCCTTGGCATCGCGTTGTTCAGCAACCTCAATTGGCGTATCGACGAACACCTCGACGAATTCTCCATCCTCCACACGCTCGCGAGCCATCTTTCGCTCGGATCGAAACGGCGAGATGAAACAGGACAGTGTGATGAGTCCCGCGTCCACCATCAGCTTGGACACTTCACTGACGCGCCGAATGTTCTCAACGCGGTCCGCTTCGGTAAACCCGAGATCTCGATTTAGCCCATGGCGAACGTTGTCCCCGTCCAAAATCGTAGTGTGGTTGCCGCGCGCGTGGAGCCGTTGCTCCACGATATTGGCGATGGTTGATTTCCCTGCCCCAGACAGTCCGGTGAACCAGAGGATGACGGGCTTTTGCTGCTTCGCCTCGGCCCGGGCTGCTTTATCAATGTCCATGGCCTC
Source organism: Deltaproteobacteria bacterium UBA2957 (assembly GCA_002348535.1). Taxonomy (GTDB): domain Bacteria; phylum Myxococcota_A; class UBA796; order UBA796; family UBA796; genus UBA796. The sequence continues at coordinate 4,221 of DEBL01000381.1, forward strand.
CCAGTGGATATTCGACGCCCGCCGCAGTTCGAAGTTGATCAGCCCAAGTCCGACGGTGTTGTTGGTCATGCGGTCAATCATGACAAAACCGCCCGTCGCTCGACTTTCTGTGTAGGGGTCAAACGCGATACCGCGATCGACACTGATGTTGCACACCCCAATTTCATTCAGTCCGAGTGTCTTCGTGGGCTCCTTCACCAGTGTGTTGACATTGACCTTGTGCTTCAGCTGCGCCGGAGTCACGGTCGCCTCGCGCGCACCAATTTTCATGACATAGGGTCGGCTTGGCATCATGGGCTTGTCGCTCATCCACAACACGGTGGCTTGAAACTGATCGGCCACCCCACACGGATTGTTGCCGGCCACCAAGACATCTCCCCTAGAGACATCGATCTCATCGTTGAGAACCACCGTCACGGACTGACCAGCGTGGGCCATGTCGAGGTCTCCGTCATAGGTCACCACACGGGCCACAGTCGACTCTGTTCCGCTCGGCAGCGACTTCACCGAATCGCCCGGTCGAATTTCACCGGCAGCGATTTGGCCAGAGAACCCACGAAAGTCGAGGTTCGGCCGATTCACCCACTGGACAGGCATCCGAAACGGGTTTTCGCGTGCTCGATCGCCCACCGGAACCGTTTCAAGGTGTTCAAGCAATGTCGGCCCGGTGTACCAAGGGGTCTGTTGTCCGGGTTCAGTCACGTTGTCGCCCTTCAGTGCGGACACCGGTATGCACACGATGTTGTCCACTTCAAGCACCTTGGCGAACTCAGCGTAGTCGGCCACAATCTGATTGAACACATCCTCGGAGTAATCCACAAGGTCCATCTTATTGATGGCGACGACGAGCTTCCGAACCCCCAGCATCGACACAATAAAGCTGTGGCGCCGAGTCTGCGTCAACAGGCCATGTCGGGCATCGACCAGCAACACAGCGAGTTCGGCAGTCGAGGCCCCAGTGGCCATGTTTCGGGTGTACTGCTCATGGCCAGGCGTATCTGCAACGATGAACTTTCGGCGGTCTGTAGAGAAGAACCGATAGGCCACATCAATGGTGATTCCTTGCTCGCGCTCTGCGGCGAGACCGTCCACCAACAAAGCAAAGTCAATGTCACCGCCTTGGGTTCCCACTTTTTTGCTGTCGGCTTCGAGCGCTGCGAGTTGGTCTTCAAACAACAGCTTCGATTCGAACAACAAACGCCCAATCAGTGTAGATTTTCCATCGTCTACCGAACCGCACGTAATGAAGCGGAGTAAGGACTTGTTCTCCTGCGCATCGAGGTACGCGATAATGTCCTCGGCAATCAAATCGTCTTTGTGCGCCATTAGAAGTACCCCTCCTGCTTCTTCTTCTCCATCGAGGCAGTGGAATCAAAGTCAATGACGCGCCCTTGCCGTTCGCTGGTCGTCGTCAACAGCATTTCCTGAATGATGTCGGGGAGCGTTGTCGCCTCAGACTCCACCGCACCCGTGAGCGGATAGCAGCCAAGCGTCCGAAAGCGGACCATTTTCTGCATTGGAACTTCACCCTCGTGCAGAGGAATACGGTCGTCATCCACCAAGATCAAAACACCGTCCCGCTCAACCACGGGGCGAACCGCCGAGTAATACAGTGGAACAATCGGAATGTTCTCGAGGTGGATGTACTGCCAAATGTCCAATTCTGTCCAGTTGCTGAGCGGAAACACTCGGATGGATTCCCCTTTCTTGATGCGCGTGTTGTAGACGTTCCACAACTCAGGGCGCTGGCTCTTCGGATCCCATCGATGCTGCGAGGTCCGGAAAGAGAAAATGCGTTCTTTGGCTCGTGATTTTTCTTCGTCGCGTCGTGCGCCACCGAATGCAACATCGAAGCCATGCTTATCCAAGGCCTGTTTCAGGCCCTGGGTCTTCATGACGTCCGTGTGCACTGCCGAACCATGCGTAAACGGTCCGACGCCTTCTCGTACACCCTCTTGGTTGATGTGCACGATAAGGTCAAGTCCGAGTTCCTTGGTTAGGTCGTCCCGGAACTGGATCATCTCGCTGAACTTCCACGTCGTGTCCACATGCATGAGCGGAAAGGGCGGCTTGGACGGATAGAATGCTTTCATTGCGAGGTGTAGCATCACCGAGCTGTCCTTCCCCACCGAATACAGCATCACGGGGTTCTCAGCGGTGGCGGCCACCTCTCGCATAATGTGGATGCTCTCGGCTTCCAGACGGCGAAGATGGGTAAACATAAACGGGCTCCTGCAGTGCCAATTGGCTGGCGCGGAGTAACGCCTTGAGCCAGCATCGGCCATCGCAGCGTTAGCCGTTCACATCAGGGCCTTTCGCCCGGTCTGTTGCCGCTCCAAGCGACGACGACGCCACCACGTTTCGACACGTTCAGCCCAGTCATACGGCAGAAATGCCAAATAACCCCAGATGCTGGCGAAGGAGAAAAACGCCACCATAAGGCCCACGTGAATTCCACCATGCAGAAGCACACCCACACTGAGCGCGAGCCAGCGAGTGGGTCGCCAAAGCACCAAGGCCCAGAACCAGCACTCCCAATACAACGTCACGATGGTGCCGATTTGAGTAATGTCGTAGCCTAGCCGGGTGTCCAACAACGGGCTCACCATCCAATCCGACCGCGAATAGTTGTCGGTGGAAAGCGAATAGTACACAGCACTTCCCCGCTGCCAAGAGCCGCTTGCCCATTTCTCTATTCCGCTCACTGCGTACATGAACGCCAGCTGAATCTGGATGAGCCGAAGGGCCACCACCGGAATCATTGGGGCCTTCTCGGGTCGGAGGCCCATGCGAGTGCGCTTCCGCGCTGAGAGCCACGCATCGACCGAGTACCTTGCTCCGCAAGGAACAAGACACAAATAAAACGCCATCTCCCGGACCAGCCTGTCTCCGCCGTTCATGAACCACGAGTTGCGTTGGTACAGGGCCGCATGCGCCACCACACTGAGGAAGCCCATCGTTCGGCTCTTGTAGCCAATCATGAACAAAATGTTCGCCACCAGCGCCAGCCCGTGCACGACGTACATCCCCTCAATTGTGGGGATGTGATCAAAGTAGGTCCAGCGGGCGAGACGGAATCCGCGAGAGGCCGATGCCTCGGCAAAAATTCCGTCGGGACCGACCAGAATGGCTAAGTCCGGGAAAATGTCGATGGTGGTCATCGCCAACATCAGCCCCATCAGCACTCGCATCAGACCGGTTCCGCCCGCTTGAATTGGCCGGAACCAGAACCAAACCCACCACCGCCAAACGGATTTGATGCCGCCGATGATGTCACTCAGGGGCATTCGTAACTCCCGAGCTCGATTTTCTTGTGGCGCCCTTTACCGTTTGGGTCGACCCACCGTTTTTTGGGTCTGCGAGACCATGTGCGGTCCCGGATGAGCTTCACCTCGACCACCGGTGTACCGGCCTGATCGGCGCGATGGCACGCGTTCTTGGCGATGGCCTTTCGCAATGAACGACGACTGTCCTGGTAGCTGCTCAGCGCCACCTTTTGAAGACGGTCGTACCGCCAACGAAAATAGCCGGGCTCGACCTTCCGCATGAGTGGCTCAATTTCAACCGTCTCTCCATCGGCGGTGGTTCCCTCAAAAACCAACCACGATGTACTCCCGGGTGGCGGCGCAAACATGCCCCAGTTCTGCCACAGGCACAGTGTGGTGTGCATCCAGCGCATCTTTCGATACACCGGACCCCATGTGTCATGTTTGCGGTTGTGAGAGGCGAAGCCAGTGAGCAAATAGCCCACCAAAAAGATGCTCAACGTCACCCGATAGACGCCCTGTTTCACTTTCGCCTCCAAAGGCGAAACCCCTCAAGCTCAAGCGTGTGCTGAACGGGTATGTAGCCCGCACGCTCTACAGCATTGATGTTGAATGGCAACGCTGCTGGGCTCATGTGGGGCGGGATATCTCGGTGCATGGTGATTAAAAAAAATGTCCCCGAAGTGGCTGGGGG
>DEBL01000381.1:8512-8688 GCA_002348535.1 Deltaproteobacteria bacterium UBA2957
TTCGCAGTAATGCGACGCACTCTGGGTCTCCAGGCGGGAATCGAGTGTAGTCAATCCGATCGGGCAACAACAGGCTGTCAACAGCCAATCCCGCACAGTCTAACACCCGGTCCCCCGGCTGGACGGCCTCGCGCGCCCACCGAGCCAACTCTCCGGCATGATATTCGGACGATCGC
>DEBL01000104.1:0-217 GCA_002348535.1 Deltaproteobacteria bacterium UBA2957
CTTCGACTGCCGGATTGAACTGGTCCAAGACGGGGTGTGCGGCCCTGGCTACTACGACGAGCGGGACGACTCGACCACAACCACCGCCGTGCTGATGGACTGCTCGGGTGTGGCGGACGAGTACGAGAGCACGTTTAGTTCGCACGAAGGCTATCTGCGCATCGACACCATCGAAGCCGGGACGGAGTCCGGCAGCTTCGCCGGCGAGCCGTTGCCG
>DEBL01000104.1:564-3560 GCA_002348535.1 Deltaproteobacteria bacterium UBA2957
CTGCACGTGTGGACGCCCGAAGGCGTCGACATTGAGGGAAGCATCTCGCTGACACTGACCCAAATCGCCAGTGATTCAGAAGAAGGATTCGGTTGTGCGCAGGTACCCGCAGATGATGATGCGGATGGCTTCATTGGGTCATATTTCGATGGCGACGACTGCGACGACACCTCAGCCAGTTTGCTTGGGCTCGGCGATTGCGATGGGGATGGCGCACCGACTGAGGAGGATTGCAACGACCTCGACGCGACAGTCTTTCCTGGCGCGGATGAGGTCATTGATGATGACATCGACCAAGACTGCGACGGCAGCGATGACATCACCTGCTCTATATCTGGTTGGCATTTGTACTCAACGGCAGAGGAGTTGATGACCTTGGAGCATTGCGCTGTGATAGACGGCAGCATCAATTTGGGCGGTGAACACGTCAACGTTGACGCCCTCCACCGGCTCACTGAGGTGACGGGAGAGCTGGCAGTGAGGGATATCGACTCTCTCGAAAATCTCGATGGTTTATCGCGCCTCACCTCGGTCGGTCTCTCCCTGTATCTGACCAACTTGCCCAGTCTGACAAACATCGATGCCCTCTCCAACCTCACTGTGGTCGGTCGCGATGTACAACTGCAGGTACTACCCGGGTTGACCAACATCGATGGGCTTTCCAGCCTCACAAGCGCACAAGGGCTCGTTATTCGGGCTAACGAGGCACTCGAACATGTGGATGGATTGTCGAGTCTTCACACTTTGGGCGAAGAAACGAGACCATTTTCGTCATACAACTGGATCTACGAAAACGATTCCCTGACCAACCTCGATGGTTTGTCGGGCCTGACATCGGTTTTCGGCGAACTGCAGATAGGTGAAAATGCATCACTCGAGAACATCGATGGTCTGGGAAGCATGACTCAAGTTCGCTCAATGTATGTCAGGGACCACCCGGCACTTACGTCGATCGCCCTGGACAGTCTGGCCTACGTTACTGGCAACATTATTTTTAATAATAATGATTCGCTCTGCCAGTCGCTCTTCGACGCCTTGGTGGCCGAGCTGGAGGTACTCGGCACGGTCGGTTCGAGCGGCAACGACGAATCGTGCTAGCTCACAGCCTGAGCAACCCTGGTCGCAGATAGCCGCAATTTGTATGCACAACGGCGCTCTCCCGGCGGGCTAAAACGCTGACGGAGAGCCTGCCCCATTTCTGGCGATACTCCCGTTGGGAGTACCATCTGACCCTCGGACCGTAAGGTTTGAGGGGCTTTTTCTTTGTGGTGCGCCACCGGCTGGGCATGCGGTTTGTGCATACACCCGGCCGATATCGACCGTTTTCATGCAACAAGCCACCGAGGTCCACTTGAAGGACGCCCAGACGCTGGCCCGCGACGTGCTGCGTGCCCTGCCCGAGGTGGTGGCCGTGTTGCCACCGGATGAGGTCAATGCGCTGTGATCCAAACTGCCAGCTCCGTTGTAAGATATCGCCACAATAGAGGTCATGAATGTCACTGGCAGATGAACTAAAGAAACTGGCTGAACTCAGAGATGCCGGGGTGCTGACACAGGATGAGTTCGACGTTCAGAAGCAGAAACTCTTGGCAGGCGACCCGCGAAGTCCGACCCAAACCGTGGCTCAAGCGCCGATTGAAACACCCCCCGCCGCCACGAAAGCACGCGAAACCAAAACAGAAACCGAGGCTTCTCTTGCTAGCCCCCTCGGAATCGGGCTGATGATGGTTGTAGCCTCGTGCTTCCTACCGGTCTTCGAGATGCTCAGCATCACGTGGGCTGGCTACGAAATTCCGAAGCTACTCGAGTCTGCAGACAAGATTCTCTCTCTCTCCCCCACCGCAGACCACGAAACACCCAGCCTTATCTTGGTGAACATTCTGCTGTGGTCTATGTGGGGCAGTGCAGCGTTCGGTTTGGTGAAACTGTATCAAGGTAAACGAACCGGGGCGTTCGCTAGCCTCGTCGGCCTATCCTTTGTTATCTTCAGCGTTCTGGTCATGGACACCGTTGGGGCGATTGCAGTTTCACTTTACGCAATGAACCCGTTGTCACCACCCGATGGAACGGTTGGAGGCGCGCTAGCAGACCACCTCGGTCTAGGATTTTATTTCATGATTATCGGATTCGGTATCTCAGCGATTTGGGGCGACAAAGAGTTGGCAAACTCCAAAGCGTACGTCACCTTCCTCCAAAGAACAGTCTCGCCATGGTCGGCTTCAGCGACATATACCGCACCTTCTTTCGGCACGCTCAGTACCATCCACTCGCCGCAAAACAGTGAAGTAGAGATGTTCGGGAGTGCATTCACCATTGGCCGACACAAACGAAATGACCTGCAGCTCGAAGGCGATGAACTCGTAGGCGATAGTCACTGTCGCATCTACCCCGGACCCACTCCGCCAGTGGCGAGTATTTTTATCGAAAACGCCAACTCCGAACAGCAGACTCTGGTCAACGGTCAACCGATCACGCAACACGAACTCTTTGACGGAGACATGGTAAAAGTCGGTTCAACCGTCCTCCGTTACCACGCTCCGTCACCAACGTTTTTCGAGCATGTAAATCAATTTGCAGAGCGTCGTGAATTCGCGAAAACAAAGCCCGAGTACGACCAATATTCATTGATTCGTAAAGTTGGGTACAAATCTTGGGTCGTAAAATCTCCAAAACGCGAAATTGAGGTGATCAATACTTGGTTCGCAGGTGGGCACCTCTTTATTGACGGCAAACTTGTCGATTCAAACCAATCGCATATCCCGTCAACCACCTCACCTTGGTTGAGGTCCGTGGTCAACGAGAAATACACCGTGGAAGTGTTCTTCCGCCCCACTTTTGCGGTGAGCATCGAAATTTTAGTTAACGGAAAACCACTCAAGCGACGGACCGCTGCCGTCACATAGCCAAAAGCGAAAGTGTCTCTGAAAAGCATGATGGGAATCGGTCTCATCTTAATTGCCGCATCCGGTCCTCCGTTGGCCATTGCACACCGCTCG
>DEBL01000056.1:0-6372 GCA_002348535.1 Deltaproteobacteria bacterium UBA2957
ACGTTATTGGCCATGCAGAGACCGGCTGGTGGGCAGCCACCCCGTGGGCGGTCGCCGCTGCGTGGGCAGGGTGGCTGGTCCTGTGGCGCAGCCTACCGGGAACAGGGCATCCGGCCCTCATGGCGGCACTCCTATCGGTTCCGCTCTCGGTGGTTGATCCGCTCTTGGCTCTGCCGTTTGCCGTCGCTGCCATCGGTGTACGGGTTCACCCGTTGTTGGGTCTGGCGCCAGCCGTGTTGGTGATCCGCCCAACAACGCTGCAAGAATTTGCCTTCTGGGGTCTTCTCTCGCCATGGCGCTGGCCGCTGCTGTTCATGCTGACCTTTACCGCCATCGGTAGGATACACAATCCCAGATGAAGGGCACCCGTCACCAACTCAGACTCCGCCTACTGCGCCGCATCCGTCGTTCCATGGACACCGTGGTTGCTGAGCCGGTGCAATTCACAACGGTTTCCGGCTACCGGATTGCAGCCACCTTGACGTTGCCTTCAATACCCGGTGTGCTCCCGGGGGCTGTTCTTTGCCCAAACCGAGACCACGGACAGCGCAACTTTTTCGAAGACGAGCCGATTCGACCGGAGGAGGTCGCCGGTCTCGGGTGCGCCGTTCTGACCTTTGATCCGCCGGGGAGGGGCGAGAGCTGGGGGCCGGAAGATTTTGGCGGCCCGGAACACCACGATGCCGTGGCATCTGCGGTGCGCTGGCTGCGAGACCACCCCCGTGTCCGAGGCAATGGGGTGGGCTTGGTGGGACTTGGTCTCGGTTGTTCCATGGCCGTTGGCGCCGCACGTGTCCTTTCTGCATCGGGTACACCGGCTGCGTGGTTGCTTGACTGGGAAGGTCCATGCGACCGCCACGACATCACGCAGGGTGGAACCGACAAGATTCCTTCGATGGGCCGAAAGATTACCGACGATGCCTATTGGGTGCCTCGGGAACCAACACACCATGTCGCTCACATTCAATGCCCCTATTGGCGTCTTCAAGCGGACCCCGATCATGTTCTCTCGGACGCCCATCGTCATGCATCGGCGATGATGGAGGCGGCCGGTCCCCTCCAGTGGGTTCGGCTCAACTTCCATACTGCAGGTCAGATGCCACTTCGGCCTGCATGGATCAGCGGGGGTCGCCTTGCTGCAAACCAGAGTCTTCTGCGGGCGATTGGAGAGCTGAGTCGAGGTCGCTGAATAGCACCCTGCATGACCGACTGTGCTCCTCCCACTCGGGCCACGATGTCGTCAGGCACGCACCGCCCTCTTCGATGCGGTTGCCCACGGCTTGTCCACTTGGTGAAACGGTTCTTGACTCAAGGACTTTGACGCCAGCAGACTCCCACTCCTCAAGCATGCGCCGCATCGAAGAGCGGAAGGTGCCTTCCGACGCCGCTGGCGCATCGGTTAAATCCGTCACTCCCTCAACCAACCGAACGATGCCCGAAGGGGTGTGGAGATCAAGAACTGTGATTCGCCGCTCCGTTGCGGTGGAGGTCTTGCCCTCTCGAAGGTGCTTCAGTCGCCCACCTCCGCGAACGGCCCTCGCCTTCATCATCAACACCTCCCCCGGAACCGCTAAAAATGGCGACTCGGTCATCTTGCTTTGAGGGTTTGCATGGGTGAGGTCCACAGTCCAATCATGAACGACCGCGGTCTCAGGCCCGTGAGCAAATCCAACGAGCAACTCGGCGGGGCCGGGCGCGGTAAGCGAGTCCGGCGCCACCACAGCAGCGGCGATGCCCATTCGGTCTCGCAGGCTGTCGGCCATGCCTTGAAGTCGACCCGGTTCTTCGGAACGCAGCACGATCCGCGGCTGCCGTGCAATCGCAATCATGCGGGCTGTTACCCCATCGACCTCGATGGCGTCCGCGATGACGGGAGCCAAGCCGGCATCACTAGGCCCCTCTAAAACGAGCGCAAAGGTTCGACGATACCTCGGAAGCGTCACCTCGGGTGTAGGCGGGACGGCTTTCGGTGCGGTGACAGTGGGACCGATCGGGCCCCAATCCCGCACGAGCGATTCAATATGAAGAAGCGCCTCATCACGCCGACGCTCATCGTTGCACCGGTGAGCCTCTTGGGCGGAACGAGCAGCCTCCACCAGTGCGTCGAGCAGTTCATCTGCCCCCATCGTCTCCGCGGGCGCTTCGTCTTCCGGAACCTCCGATTCAGCACGGTGAGCGACCATTGCGGCCTGCAGTTTGTGCGTCGTACCCAAGGTCATCGCCTGCCGCACAAGCGCGTCAATGTCATCCGGCACATTCGCCGGCGTTGGCGTTGGTGCTGTTGGCTCAGGAAGGGCACCTCCACAATACATGCATGCAACCTTGTGGGGTGCATTGGTACGGCCGCAATCGAAGCACTTGTGCTGCATACTGCTAGACTACTTTATCCTGGGCTCAAGTCCCAAATCGCGGCTGAGTTCAAACCAAAAAAACAATGGGCAAAACCTTATTTTTAAACTGTATTTCACGCCCATGTCACTTGACATTGCGTTCCGTCAGGGTCACCCTGTAGAGGGTCGCTGCATTCCCCCAAGCAGCACGCTGACCCCCTCCCCACGGCTATCGCCATGCCTACCGACACAGTCCAAACCCTGCAAACGAGTCCTGCACCGACTTCCACGCGCCCGCGTCGGTCTCCCGCCGTGCTGTGTGTTGCCATGCTGTGCGGGTTCCTGATTCCCGCGACCGACGATGAGCCTTGGGTGTGGATTCGTTTGGCCAATGCCACATTTGCAGCGATTGCCATCTGCAGTCTAATGCACACAGCCGAGCAAAGCTGGCACGACAAGTTCCTTCGGCATTCGCTGCCGCAGCGTCTATTGGCCCACCTCAGCCTGATGCTGGCCGCACTCGCATTCGGCGTCATGGCCGCCTATCTCATTGGTGCACCGTTGAAGAGCATCGGAGACGGCGGCACCAGTCTGACCATTCTCGTCGCGGGTACATTGTGGCTCAACAGTGCCGCGGCAGGCTCCGTATTGGTCATGACGGTGGAGCGGTTTGTTGCTCCCTTTACCCACGAGTTTCGGAGCCGAATGAATGCGGCGTCGCTCACGTTGGTGGGCTTAATGGCCATCATTGCGTATTGGACGGCAAAAGCAGGATACGACGTCCTGAACCTGACTGACGACCGCATGCCCACAAACATCACTGTAAACCTCGGTCTCGACCGAGTCTGGACGATGGATCCGCACCTGCTGCGGTCTTTTACTTCTTCGGGTGAGTTGATGGCGCAGACATTCTTTGCGCTGATGATCGGACTGGCCACACCCGCCATGATGAGCGCAAGTGGCAAACTATCCGAGACGCTGATGTCCAACCTCGACCCCATCAAGGCTGGATTCGCCGCGATTGCACGAGGTGAACTCGATTTCCGAATCCCCGAAGAAGGAACTTCTGACTTCGCCAAGCTCAACGCAACCTTCAACACGATGGTCCAGTCGCTCGGTATGGCCAAACGAATGGAGCTGGCATTTGGGTCCTATGTCTCGGAAGAAATCCTCGACCAGATTCGAAATCAGCACGGCGAAGCAAACCTCGAGCCCACCTTGCGCATGGCCACCGTCTTTTTCGTCGACATTCGCGGATTTACCACCCTCAGCGAACGCATCAACCCCAAGCAACTCTTGGCCATTCTCAATCGCTTTTATGAAGAGGTGGCTACCGTTGTGCAGTCCCACAAGGGGTTTCTGGTCCAGTACATCGGCGACGCGGTTGTGGTGGTCTTCAACGGTCCGATGGAACAGCCGAACCACGCTGACATGGCCGCAGCGTGTGCCGTCGATATTCAGCGTGCGGTCGACGAACTGAACAAGCTGGAACTGTTCCCCGAAGCCGGTGACCTCCACATCGGAATCGGTGTGGCAACGGGGCCGTTGGTCGCAGGAAACCTGGGCGACTCTGACCACCTCCTCCAGTACACCGTTCTCGGCGACACAGTGAATCAAGCCTCGCGACTCACGGGGCTCACACCGCCCGGCGCTGTCTATGTGAACCAGCGCAACGCCGAGATGATTGACCCGAGCCACGACCCCGTGGCCCTCGACGCTGTGAAGGTCAAAGGCCGGGCAAGAAAGGTCCAACCGCACCAAATCTGGCCGCGAATGGAGTTCACAGACGTGACCGAAGTGCGCGCCCGGCCCGTACCGACTTGGCCCATCGGCGAGGCTTAGACGGACTCGTCAATCAACCGGTCGAGGGTCTGGATGAGCCCCTCGCGCAATCGCGTTGACATGGGTGTAAGTGGCAGGCGCAGTTCGTTGTTCAGCAGCCCCAAGTGGGCCATTGCTGCCTTCGCTGGAATCGGGTTGGACTCGATAAAGAGGTCCCTGAATAACGGAAACAGCTGTTGATTGAGGGCTGTGGCCGTCGCCTTGTCGCACGACCGCGATGCGTCAACCAACCTGCGCATTGCGGCCGGAAACAGGTTCGAAGCCACCGAAATCACGCCGTCTCCACCTTGAGCCAAGAAGGGCATAGACGTGAAATCGTCGCCCGACAACAAGGCAAGATCCGGGCCACATCGGCGACGCACATCGGTCGCGTTCGCGAGGTCCCCCGTGGCGTCTTTTAGGGCCGTGATGTTGTCCACCTCGAACAATCGAGCCACAGTGGTAGGCGCAATGTGAACCACTGACCGCCCCGGAACGTCATACAAGCACACCTCGATGTCCAGCGCCGATGCAATCGCGTGAAAGTGCTGAAAAAGGCCCTCTTGGGTCGGTTTGTTGTAGTAGGGAGCGGTTGCCAGCACACCGACGGCGCCTGCGGCTTGTACTTGCAGGCCCGTCGATACAGCGGTCGCCGTGCAGTTGCTGCCGATCCCCGCCAAAACGGGCACTCGGCCATCGGCTTCCTCGACGGTCCACCGAACGACCTCCACGTGCTCTTCGATGGATAGCGTCGGCGCTTCACCGGTGGTTCCACAGGGCACAAGGCCCTCCGCGCCATCGGCAATCTGCCGCCTGACCAAGCCTCGAAACGTCGCCTCATCGACCGCACCATCGGAAAAGGGCGTCACCAGTGCCGTCATTAATCCAGAAAAGGTCATTCCTCGCCTCCGTTCACGCGCTGTATCCTCCCAGCCGAACCCCGTCAGAACTCAATCCGCAGACCGCAGGCGATCCCGTGCTGCCTCGAGCCTATCGACACCACCGTCAATCACGATCGTGCCGTTCTCCATCAACACAATGCGGTCGGCAACTTTCTCGAGCGTGTCGAGGATGTGAGTCGAGAGAACCACGGTGGCGCCGTCTTGACGCAACTCGTTGAGTACTCCAACAACCCGATCGGCACTGGCCGGATCGAGACCGTTGAGCGCTTCATCCAACACCAGCACTGGCGGCTTGGCGACCAGCGCGGCCGCCAAGGCCGTTTTCCGACGCATTCCCTGTGAGTATTCGCGAATCAACCGGTCGGCGTCTGCCCCCAAGCCCGCTACGCCCAGTGCCCAGTCCACATCCCCCTGCCCGCGGATCTCTGCAACAAACTCAAGCATTTCGCGTGCCGACAAATATTCGTACAAGGTGGGATGTTCCGGTACCGTACCCAGCACCGCGCGCGCCGCAGCAGGGTTTTGCACGACGTCCGCACCGGCCACCATGACTGAACCCGATGTGGGAGCGAGCTGGCCCGTCAGCATGCGTATGGTCGTGGTCTTGCCCGCCCCGTTGTGGCCAACAAGGCCGACAAACTCGCCGCGGCCAATGTCAAGATCGATGCCGTCTACGGCCACGACCCTTCCGTATTCTTTCCGCAAGCCATTCAGCGCAATCGCCGTTGTATTCATCCCCACACCCTCACAAATCCTGCCCATGCCACAAGCGCAATGGCCGAATAGGCCCACTGCCCATGCCGGCGCCAAGCACCGGCTGCCCACGCCCCGCTCACCGCGGTGACTATCGTTAACCCCAACAGGCCGAGGGCAACGGTCGCACCCGCGCCACCGTGCCGGATTGACAGTGAAACGCCAACCGGCCCCAACACGCCCATCGCATACGAAACCGCCACCACCGCGCGGGCCACCAACACATCGGAGTGCCGCACGCCCAGAGCATCATCAAGCCACCGGGGATCGACGCTGGCCATTTTCGGCGCGACACCCGAGACCCAAACGATGGCCCCGGCACCCCAAAAAGCGGCGCGCGCAGGATCATTCCACGACACCACGAGCACCAAGAATCCGAGCACCCATGCTCCGGTGGCAAACAATCGGTGCGCCCGCCACCCGTTGCGAAGGGCTCTTAACAGTTCGGGTCGCTGCATTGCGAGCCCCTGCAAGTACACCCGACTGGCATGCTCGGACTCGTCGGCGTGTGCCCACGCCCCGTCCACTTCCGCCAATAGCAGACTTGCGCGGACGTAATATCGATA
>DEBL01000056.1:6652-21269 GCA_002348535.1 Deltaproteobacteria bacterium UBA2957
CCCCGTCGACTTCCGCCAATAGCAGACTTGCCCGGACGTAATATCGATTGGCGAGCGAACCGACCCCGAGCCATGCCGCAAGTCCCAGACCCGCCGGAATCATCAGCCACAGCAAGCCGAAGGTCCAACCATTGAGCCATGCAGCCAACCCCATGGATCCAAATTCGGTACCCACACCCACCATCACAAGGGCCACACCCGGTGCGTAAATCAGGGCCGCTTGCATCCGAGGGTTGTCCCCCCGCAGGGCATCGAGCACACCCTCCAGCCGCTCACTGTAGGCAGCCCACACCCCGCCCAGATGCACCAAGAATCCCACCCCGAGGGCACCAGCCCACGCGCTAACCACAAGCAAAAGCGCGGCGCCATAGACGGAAAAACCGCTGACTTGGGCCACGGGCAGCAAGACCACCCCCGCCAGTCCGACAAGGTAGAGTTGAGTGTTCACCGTAGACCGTGCAATGGCCGTGACGAGCTCCCGTGCTCGGATGGGGTGCACGTCAAGCACAGCCCGGTCGGGGCCGCGCACCAGCGCACTGTAGCTGGCGAGAATGACTGCTGCGGCGATGAGGTTTGCGAGGCGCCCAACGGCAACAGAAAGAGCCATCGCATACGCGTCGGGTGGAACACCACTGTCCTTCGGCAGGAACCCGAGCCACGTATCGCTGACCAATGGCAGCGCAGCCACGGCAGCAAGCACAGGAATCAAGCGGTACCACTGCCAACCCCGGTGCCGGGCAATGGTTCGATGGACCCGGATGTACGGATTGGCCACGGTTTTCCTCTCAGCGAACTCACGCTTCACGAAATGCCCACAAACCTGCGGGCCCAAAACGTTGACAAACGACTCGTCCCTTGTAACTTGGCCAGTCGATTTTGATGGAGAACCTGTGATTTCACTGTTGACTATGCTGTTGTGGGGTGTCCCTGCCCGTGCCGAAGGCACGGAGGTGGATGCCGATTTTGAGTTCCTCGAGGAGGGTGAACGCAACCGACAGCGGGTCGAGGCCGATCGGGCCCCAAGCGCGAGCATCTTTCTCAAAGAGGATGAAGACGCTGCGGGCGAGCCGTGGGAGGCCGCCGACTCGGGCGAACCGTTCGAATCGTATGAGGTTGACCCCGATGCAGACCTTGACGATGGAGAGAGCATCTTCATGGATGACCCCATTGAAGACATGGTCGGTCTCGGACCGGACATCAGTCGTTTAGTGCCCCTCGGAGACAACTTCGATCTCACGGTTGAGGTATCGAAGTACGGGCCCACGGTCGCGGAGCTGCCTCTCTTGGTTGCCCGCGACCCGAGTGACCTAATCGGTAACCTCTGGGTGGTTGCGGACTTCTACTTGGACGGAAAGAAGACGGGTGAATCACGACACCTGTTCACGCGCGGTAGTGCCTCCGACTTACACCCAACGTACGCTTGGCTGAAGGCTCATGTCCCGCTCTCTGGGCCCGGCGGCATCGTAGAAGTCCGAGTTTTCGCCGCCCCGGAAGGCAAGAAAGAGGCCTTGTTGTTTACACGCAAGGCGACGTTCACGCGTTGACTTGGGTTACGCGAAGAGCGCCGGCTCACCTCGAAGCGAGTTTGTAAACCCAGCGATAATGGACACATCAACCGTGTGGCCGATTTGGTCCAAGCTGCCCGGGAAGTTGACAATCTTAAAGGTGCTCGTCCGACCACAGACCACGCCCTCGTCGTACCGACTCGGACCCTCGACAAGCACGGCGTGGGTTTGACCCGCAAGGGCCTCGTTCGCCTGCCTCGATATCTCTCGCTGGCGCGCCTGAAGACGCATCAGTCGAGCTTGGGCCACATCGTGAGGCACCTCATGCTTCAAGAGCCGCAAAGCAGGCGTGTCCGGGCGCTGAGAATACTTGAAGGAGAAGGATGACTCAAAGCCCACAATGTCCAGCAGCGTCATGGTCTCCTCGAAGTCCTCATCCGACTCCCCCGGGAAGCCAACGATGAAGTCGGTGCTGAGGACGATGTCCGGGCGAGCGTCCTTGAGTTGTTCGACCACGTCGAGAAAGCGCTCGCGTGTGTAGAACCGCTTCATTCTGCGTAGCACCCGACTGCTTCCCGACTGGACCGGGAGGTGCAGATGACTGGTGAGCTTGGGTAGGTCCCGGTAGGCCTGAATTACATCCGGCCCCATGTCTCTGGGATGGCTTGTAGTGTAGCGAATGCGCTCCACGCCTTTGACGTCCGAAACGGCATACAACAGCTGTGCAAAGGTGCGCTCACCCGCAACTTTTAGGCCGTAGCTGTTTACGTTCTGTCCGATAAGGGTGATTTCGCGGACACCGGTGTCGACCAACGCCTGAACCTCGGCCACAATTTGATCGGAAGGCCGCGACACCTCAGGGCCTCGAGTCGATGGAACAATGCAGAATGTGCACTTGTTGTCGCAACCCTTCTGAATGGTAACGAAGGCACCCACTTGACCCTCCGACGCAGGATCAAGGTCAGAGGCGAACACGTAGGTATCGAGATCCAAAAATTGTGTGTCGAGCACCTGTTTTGTTGCGCGAGGGACTTCGGACCCTGCCGCCGATACAAGGTCGCGGACCCGTGGAACCGCGTCCGGCCCAAACACAAGGTCGAGTTCTCGGTACCGCTTGAGCAGCTTATCGCCCTCTTGCTGGGCGACGCATCCGGCCACGGCCACCGTGACTGGACGGTCTTGCGTGCGCTTAATCTTCAGGGCCTCGCCCAGAAACGAGTGCAGCTTGAGTTCCGGCTTTTCCCGAATTGAGCAGGTGTTCACGATGATCACATCTGCGTCATCCATCGACTCGGTTGGCTCATAGCCATCCTTGCCCAAGAGGGCGTGGATCTTCCCGGTGTCATAGACGTTCATTTGACAGCCAAAGGTCTGGACAAAAACCTTACCCACAGGTGACTCCATCGGTTCAAGAAGAGCAACTACCCGACGATCGGGGTGCCCGGCAAGTGACACCACCGTGAGATCTCACCCCATCGTACCGCATCGCACCCGGTATACTCAGGCCATGCTGTTCACCATCGCCTTTTTTATGTGGTCCGGAACAACCGGATGTGTCCAAGAGCCAACAGCCTGTGAGCAACTCGAAGACGACGTCTGCGCGTGCGAGGGAGAGGCTGCCGAGTACAACTGCGACCTTCGATCAGATCAGGCAGCGGAGGCCACACAACTGCTTGAGAGTGACGACATAGACGGGCACGATGATGCCCAAGAGGTCTGCGCAGAAGTGTATGAGGCCTTTATCGATGCTGGCGGATGCGGCTCGTTGATCATGCCCGATGCGAGTGCTCAAGATGAGTCTTGACGCTCACGGCACGATCAACTGATTTGAGTCAACAGCGCTCCACCCCTTCGCAAGTCTCGGCGCGAAACCGAGCCGCTGAGCGGCTTCCCCAAATTCGACAACATCAGTCGGATCGAGCGCGCGTCCGATGCTGTAGGGCTCGCGCCGATGACTGCATGCCAGCACCAGCGGCTCAATCAGGCACGCAAACACTTGATTGGGACCGTAGCCACTGAGCACGTGGTACAGCCACCCCCAAAACCCTTTGCGCCAGTGTGCCGGAAACGAAACGGCTTCCCCGGCGAGAATCCGAACGGACGGATCCGGTCGACCAATGACCGTCCCAGGGATCGCCACATCAATCACCACCGCATGGTCTCGAATGCACGCCGCAGGTACAGTCCCGCCCGTCGGACCCGCACCGACGATTACGGTGGCTCCCGCCACAGCCTCCTCAGCCGTCTGCGCTGAACGAGCCGCAATGCTGCGCGCAGCGCGCGGGTGGTCGACGGTCACGTCGAATCCGTCTTCCACAAGCCGCCGCGCCACCGCCTGCCCCACAGGACTTCTCGCGCCCACGATGCTTACGCGGTCTTCTTGTCGTACTACACACACCGCGCGCACGTTTTCAAGCAAGGCCCAAGCCGTTGCGGCGCCGCCATTCGTCACCGGAGGTGCAAGCTGTTCTGCCAGCGCATCACCGCGTCCTCCGACCACTGCGCACAAGCTGCCGAGCCCGACCGCAGACACCGGTCCAGCCAGCTTCACTGCATGCGCCATGCAATTCACGGCCCGATCTTGATCGGCAAGCATGTCTGCAGGGATCATCGGGACGCCAACGACCACGCCCTCTGCCACTCCGCTCAACTGAAACGAGCACACGGGAACCGCATCATCAGGTCGGGTGCCGTCGTTCCACTGCCCCACAAGGTCGAGGCGACCGCTGGGAACCCCCATAATGCCGCGGTGCAGGCGACTCAGCGCATGAACGACGAAGCAAAACCGCGGAAGCGGTGCAGGCAGATGGTCAGCCGGTGGCGCCATCGCCGGACGCCTTCTGCTCCATCAAGTGACAAACCAAGTTGTAAAACGTCGCCACACGAAACACTTCGGGCACCTCGGTCACGCGCATGCCGGTCACGAATTCATCGGCTGGCACTTCGGGCATCAGCTGTCGCAACGCTGTCAGTCCGTCGGCGGTCAAGATGCCATCCACTTCGTACTGACCGGCTTCCTCTTGGGCCGTTCCCTCGATTCCACCGCGGGGAATCTTGATGTCAAAGGCGCGTTCAAGACGGTAGACGATGTCGAGAAAATCGAGGCTCTCCGCGCCGAGATCTTCAATCAACTTGGCGTCCAGTTCGACCTCATCGTCTTCGAGGCCGAGGGCCGCTGCGAATGCATCGCGCACCTTCAACCAAACCGCCTCATCTGGATTCAAGTGGTAGCTCATGTCCGATTCTCCCCGTCGGCACACAGACAGCCCGACGTGGAATGCACGATAACCGTCAACTGGAAGACCAGCCGGACAGAGTCGACATCGTCACCCATCGGTCACCGTTCCCTCAACCAGCGCTGGCACACGTCAACCGGCCCGGTTGCAGAGCCGAGGAACCCAACATTTCCGATGAAGGAATCCGGAGCATCGGTGTCCAGCCTATCAACCACGTCAGGTGTTCCGGGTCGAAACACCACGAAACCAGCACCGTCACCACACGCCGCGTCGGGCACGACTGCGCTGGCTTCCGCCCAAGCGTCCGCCCCCCCGGCAACCACAAGGTCCGCTCGCCCCTCTGCGACGGCCAGCGCACCCTCGCGAAGGGCATTCCATCCCCCCGAGGGACCGTCGCAATAGTTGGCGTTTACACCCTGTAGATCGTGAATGGCAGCAGCGAATCCAATGATGTTGTTAGACAGCCCGCGAACCAGCCAAAGGGGATGAATAAGCGGGTATCCCTGCTCCGCATAGCGCTGCATGTCGAAGCCATCGGGACCCATCGACGCTTCGAGCGCGTACCGCAGATCGTCGGGGTCTCCTGACTGCGGACTGGCCCCGACGTAGATTCCTCTTCGATCGGGGGGCACATCGTGCCAGTCTCCATCATCATCGAGCGCCATCTGAACGCCCGCGATCCCCAACTGAACGGCTCGAGTCATTAGCTTCAACGATTTACGGTCGGCGATGTACGACCGAGCGCGAAAGTTAGGAACGGGTCCACCGGACGCCTCGCCAGTGCCGTCAATGCCAATCCCTGCAGGGCACAGCAGCCCCACGCCCGTAATGGTCACCGACCGACGTTCACCCAAGAGCCACCTCCGCGTGACCGAACACAAGTGCTGCGTTCTGACCGCCAAATCCAAAACTGTTGGACACCATCACCGACGGAGGGCGCTGCATGGGGTTCATTAAAACATCGATCTTCACCGATGGGTCTTGTTCGATGAGCCCGGCCGTTCCCGGCATAAAGCCGCACTCAAGCGCGCCGATGCATCCCGCAGCTTCAATGGCGCCCGCCGCCGCAATTGTGTGGCCTATTGCCCCCTTGAACGAACTCACGGTGGCCCCCGGTGTCACTCTCGCGATTGCTGCCGCCTCCGCCACATCTCCGACTGGAGTTGCCGTTGCGTGCGCGTTCACATGGTCGACATCGCTTCCGACAAGGCCAGCGTCCACCAATGCTGCCCGCATGGCTGCCTCAGCGCCCAATCCATCGGGCTGAGGAGCGGTGGCCGCGTGACCATCGACACTCGTGCCGGCACCCATAAGCACGGCCCGAATTCGGGCGCCTCGTTTGCGCGCATGCGATTCTGATTCGAGCACTAAAATCGCAGCACCTTCGCCGATCAGAAAGCCGTCTCGATTGCGATCAAACGGGCGTCCAAGACCGGGAGACAAGGCACCCAGCACAACAAAGCTAAGCAACCCAAACGGGTGCAGCATGCTGTCGTGGCCGCCGACAATCGCGACATCGGCCTCACCCCTACGAATGGCTCGAAACCCCTCTGCAATGGCCTGCGCAGCCGCAGCACAGGCTGAAAAGCTGGTGCCACAGGGTCCAGCGGCTTGGACACGCCTCGCCACCTCAGTGGTCACTCGAGCCGGATCGTGCCTCCCGGGCGCCACCCGGTCAAAGGCGAGATCGCGCAGCATAGAAGCCCGGTCAAAATCGCTACCGTCGGCGAGAATATGCGTGTACGCGTCCTGCTCAAGCTCGAGCGGCGTGACGCTTGAAAGGCCAGTGCCAAGGAACACCGATCGCCGGCCGTGACCAAGACCGTCGGCGTCATCGATCGCCTCATCGAGCGCCGCCATTGCGAGCCACGCTTTGCGGTCATCTTCGAACCCAACCAGTGGGGCAATGTGGGCGTTGACCGATGCGACTCGACTCAGCGGAAGCGGTCCATCGTACGGACTCACCGCCGCATGATTGTGCCGGAGCGATTCAAGAAGGTCCCCATAGGACGATCCCGCGGAACTCACGACACCAATTCCCGTCACAACAACGGGTCTTAGCGCTGCGCACATTGTTCCGTCTCGTTCTCGAAGCACACCCATCGACCCGAGGTGGCAACATCAACCGTCGCGGTCATTCGCTCCCGGGCGGCCGAATAGGCCGTAATCACGCAGCGGGATGCAGCCGCTCTCGCGAGGACAACCGACGTGGTCCCCTTTTGGGATCCTTCCGTGCATCGGACTCGAACCTTGGTTGTCTGAATCCATGCGGACTCGAACCGAATCTGATCGGGCGCGAGGGCGCTTGGTTCTGCGGGAGCGTCCGCCAACTGCCACGCCCGATCCGATGGCGAATCGGCTGCACTCGGTGCAGTAACTTCGGGGCTTTGGGCGATCATGCTCCGCACACCTCCCCAATCTTGCGAAACCGCCAAAATACCGACGAGCATCGCCAACAGCAGTGGAACCAACGCGCCCATCGCGACCATGATCCATGGCGTCTTGACCGGTACCGGGTCGAGGCCCGCGAGCGTATCAAAGGTGGGCAACTCAGTCAGTGATTGCCCATCGTCACCTGTGACCCTCGCCGCCGCAGGGCGAGTTGGCACGCGCGCCACCTCGGGCACAGCTCGCGACACTTCGACGTCCGGTGGTTCGGGTACGACCTGTTCGTTGTACGGCTCGGGGACTTCTGTGGGCGCCACGGGCGCGTCTTGCGTACTGCCCGTGAATTCAGCTTGGGTCTGATCGTTCCATCCCACCGCATCAGTCCACTCGCCGGTCGTTGGACGCCCGGGCAGATCAAGTGGACTCGGTCCGGCCGAAATAGGAATATCGGAGCCCGTATCCAACTCAGCGAGCGCACCGCGGCGCAATGCTGCGGCCCGATCGGACTCTTGCGAGGGCGCCGCGCGTTGGATTGCTGGCGAGCGGAGGGTGTCTGCGGTCGGGTCGACGGGATCGATGGCCGAAGAATCTTCGCGCAGAATTGCATCCGAGAGCGGCTCTACCTCCACCGAGCGTGACGCTGCCGCGTCCACTGCCGCAGGCAAATGCTGCTCGCACCAAGCGACCATGTCGTCGGCTGGAACCCGACGTGCCAACTGTTTTGCATCACTCGAGAAGGTCGCGGCATCGGGCCGATGAGTGTGTTCAAAGTGAAGAGCACGCAACAGCAAGGCCTCGACGCCTGCCGCGACCTCCGGTGGCACATCAAGACACCCGCGCAGAAAGCTCAATCGATTCGCGAGATGGGTATCGTGTGTGCTGGCACGCCCTTGGGCCTTGCCGAGGCGCTCAAAGGCGAGGAGTTCAAAGAGTGTGGCTGCGAGTGAATACACATCGGAACTGGGGGTTTCGGGCTCAAAGAACAACCGTTCCGGGGCCATGTATTCGACCGAACCAAACTGCAGATCTTGCGTTGAGGCCTCTCTTGAGGCGATGTCTGACTGGGCCACTCCGAAGTCGAGAACTTTCGGAATGCCGGCCCCGTCCAGCATGATGTTGCTTGGCTTTATGTCGCGATGAATCACGCGCAGGGGCTTGTCACCTTTCATGGGTGGCCGATTGTAGGCCGCGTCAAGAGCGTTGGCCACGGCAGCGACAATTTCGAGAGCGACTCGCGCTGGAATGCGAATCCCCAACGACTGGCAATGACCCATGAGGTACCGAAGGTCCACAGCCTCAAGGTACTCCATGATCACCGCGGAACGGCCATCAATGCTGGTCAGCGCGAATACGTCAACAATGTTGCGGTGCCGCAACAAGCCGAGCAAACGTGCCTCATCCCGAATTCGACTGGAAACTTCGTCGACATCCGTCCACTGAGCATTCAGCAGCTTGACCGCTACCACACGCGAGAACCCATCTGCATGCTCCTCTTTGCACAGATACACCGTGCCGAACCCACCGCGTGCGATGGGCCGTATGAAGCGAAACTGTCGACGTGTGTCAGCCACGGCCATCCCCTGCCTCCAACGGATCGTACCACGCGCATGAGGGCGGGACCGACACGGCAATGCCGACTGGAGGCTGCCCTCCCTCTCGCGCCTCAATCCAGCTGGATTCCCGCCTGAGGGCGATGCTCATGCCCACCGAGAGTACGGCGTCTGCCGCATGGCAATGCCCCAACCACGGCCGATGCTTTTTGGGTCCCAAGGACGGAGCACCGTTTCGCGATGTGTTGAGGTGAGCGAGCACGGGCGCGGACCGATTGACAGCGGACTCTGGGCGCTCGATGAGCAAGGCCACACCGGCCTCACCCGGCGCCTCAATTGGCTCACCTTGGGCGGCGCGCAGGAGGTCTCGGACCGCCCCGGCCGTTACCCACGTGTCTGCAGCCACCACAAGCGCCGCCTCACAGCGCCCCTCAATCACGGACCACAGTGCCGCACGCACCGCCGTCAACCCGGCGGCTGCACCTCCGCACCATGCGCCATTCTCTCCGCGTATATCGAGGTGAATCGAGACGTGTGCGAGCGCCATGTTTGGCAGTGTCTTCAGCGGCAACAACGGGGGGTAGAGGTCCCGGCAAGGCCCGGCAACAGCGGCCTCATCCAATCGTCCATCACGGCTCGCCGCAATCAGGGCGGGCACCGACTCGCCGTCGTCCCCGGGTTCCCGGCCGACACCCACGTAAAGGCCCATGTGTTCGCGCGTATCGCCCCAGTCAACCAATGCCGCGCCGGCTGCGGCCAGCGCCAACTGCGACGGCCTTGCCATCAACTTGCGATCCTTCCGACGCTTGAGCCAAGGCTTGAGATCAATCGAATCGATGACGGCGGCTGTTGTGTGTGGCAAACCCTCGAGTTCCTTCGAGTGCGCCACAGCAGGTTCATGCTTAAAGTCCGGAAACGGGCCCATCGCCGTGCACATCCCCATGCCCGTAACGACCACCTCAGCCATGCTTCGAAACCACTATGCTTCCGTTCGAGCCGCCAAACCCGAAGGTATTGGTCATCGCGTGCTCAACAGGGGCGCGTCGAGCCACATTCGCGACATGGTCAAGTGCGCACGAGGGGTCGGGACGTTCGAGGTTGATGGTCGGAGGAAGGCACTGGTCTCGAATCGCCAACACACACAGGATGGCTTCGACGGCCCCGCAAGCTGCCACGAGATGCCCCATGCTGCTTTTTGTCGAACTGACTGGAACCGGGTCGGGGAAGGTACGCTGGATCCCCCGTGCTTCACTGGGATCATTCATTGGAGTCGACGTCCCGTGTGCGTTGATGTAGCCGATCTGGTCGGGCCGTAAGCCCGCATCCTCCAACGCTGCTTGCATGGACTGATGAGCACCGCGCCCATCGGGCGGCGAGTCGGTGATCCGGTACGCATTGCATGAGCAACCGTAGCCTGTGATTTCACCCAAGATGGTGGCGCCTCGTTCGAGCGCTCGATCCAGTTCCTCAACAATCAAAACACCCGCTCCCTCGCCCAACACAAAGCCATCTCGGTCGGCATCAAACGGCCGACTGGCGCGGTCAGGCGCATCGTTCCGTTCAGAGAGGGCGCCGAGCTTCGCAAACCCTGTGATCATGATCGCATCCACAAGGACATCAACACCGCCAACAATCATGGCGTCTGCATCACCGCGACGAATTCGGAGCACTCCTTCGCCGACGGCTTGGCTTGAACTGGTGCAGGCGGTCGAGACGGTACTCTGCGGCCCGGCAGCACCAGCCATCTCAGCCATCAAGCGTGTAGGGGCCGCAGGGTCCATTCGCTCTAAATCGGACCGCGCAGGAGGCAACCCATCGCGCAACGCGTTCGCGAGGGTCTCCAGTGACGGTCGCCCGATTTCACTGCCCATGCACACCCCAGTCCGCGGGCCACCGACTGAACCGCTTTGAGCCAATGCCTCCAACAGTGCCGTCGCGGCAAGCCGCAACTTGAGATCGCCCCGGTCCAGCGGATGGGCCGCGACCGCCGCCGCTTCAGCCGCGAATGTCACCGGTAAGGCCGTGGCGTCAAAGCGGGTCACGGGCCCAACGCCCGACCGTCCGGCGCACACATTCAACCAAGTCTCCTCGACGGTCCGGCCGAGAGGCGTCACCATCCCGATCCCGGTGATGACCACACGGCGAGTCACTGTGCCTCCGGGCAATCGGGCCATAGCCTCTCGAGGTGACTGCGTTCCAACTCCTCCACAGTGGCCCGGTCACCTTCATTTTCCAACGGCACGGCGTTGAACACAAAAACCTGCTCGGCCTGCGCATGAACCTTCCCGTCCACTTTGGCGCGTACGCTGACACCGGCCATCTCATCGCGGAGAGAGGTCAGACGGACTTCGAGGTGGACTCGAACATCGGGTTTGATAAACCGACGAAACTTTACATTGTTCATCATGCTCAAAATCGGAAACGGCCAGTCGCCGCGCTGCTCGCGGACGGTGTAGCCAATCAACTTTCCCGCCAACTGCGCGAGGGCTTCCATGACCAGCACACCGGGCACCACAGGAAACCGGGGGAAGTGGTCCTCAAAGAATTCTTGGTCGGCCGTCCACGTTTTGTGACCCGTCGCCCGCTCTCCCACCTCAAGGGAGTCGATACCATCAACCAACAACCACCGCATGCCCGTTCCAATCCTCCACGCGCGCAGGACTCGGTACTATCACGCGCCCTCACCAACATGGTGCCGAAACATGTGTGGAGCAAGAAAAATCAGTTCCGGTATACTCTCGGCACTATGACGATACTCATTGCCGCACTGCTCTCTGGCTGCTTCAAGCTCGCTCCCGACATGGCCGACTTGGACACCACAACGATTCCCTATGAGCACCCTGACCTTGCGGATTCAGACACCGTCATCGAGTCCTTTGACACCGAGCTTTTGTGTCCAGATGGCAAGCCATCCCGGGTTCATGTTGTCTACCAACCAACCGGCGAGGCGCCATCCGCCGCCGCAATCGTGATGCACTCCGGCGCGTTTGACTATGTTGTTGAAAAAGGAACCTCGGGACCCCTCAGCGGACCGCACTACCACGTCGAACCGAGGCTCACTCAAGAGTTCAGCGTTCGTAAGGTGTGGGAGACCCTCGGTCTGCAGACCTCGGACATCGACCCCGCTGAACGCAACCGAGGCGCGCTCACGGCCGTGCTCGCCAACCGAGGGGTGATCCAGTTCTTGCCCGGGAACTGCTGGGGTGACATGTGGCACAACGAGGCCGGGGCGCAAGACAACGATGTTGACGAAGAGGGCTTCGTTCGAAACGGCCGCACCTTGGCCAAATGGACGCTGCGGGTTGCCACCGACGCGGACTTCGCAGCCAGTCAAGGCATCGAGGGCCTCACCGCGCCATCGGACACGCCCGTTTATTTGATGGGACTGGGATCCGGTGGTCGAGGGGTGCTCGAGCTGCTTCGCGACTCCGAGACGCCAGACATCGCCGGAGCCCTCATTGACAGCGTCCCTGATGACCTCTCGGCCTACACCCTGAATCCTGTGGATTTCCGCGATGAGATCGCCGGCCTTGAACTCATTTTCGGGTCCGATAGCCTCGACACGATCGCCGACCAGAGCCTCGCGATTGGGGACGACCTTCTTCCCCCGCGGGTTGCGTATCTCTGGTCATCGGGCAACCCCCAAATCCCCGCTGATGCGATGCGGCCGGCTGCCGAGGCGTTGAACGGTGTGATTGGCGTTCGCGTCAATGATATCCGCGAGGCGCAGCACGTCATCAGCAACAGCGACCGCATCATTGCGGAAGACACCGTGCGTTTCTTGATGGATTAAGTCGCCCAGCCGATGTTTACTGACGACGATACTCACCCCCTCACGCCACCGATTGGAACCAGTCTGCGTCCGTGGGAGCACGGCAAGTCGGCAAGAGCGGGCAGCTGGTCTGACGTCCTGAAGACCACCTGCGATGAGTTGAAGGCCATCGAGCACATGACTGAGCACCCGGGAAATCGACTGTTTCTGCTCCGTCTGGGCAAGGACATCAGGGCCGACGACATGCGCCTTCCCCCGTTTCCTGCCGCAGTCAAGCACGTCGATCTCATGATGCGTCGAGACATTGCAGACGCGTTCAAGTTCGCCAAACTGCTTGCGACGGACCCCGCGCTCGAGCACGCCGTGTTCTACCACGCAAACTCAGTCAAATACAGTCGCCCTGCCTCGAGTCTACGGGGTGCCATTGCCCGCCTCAGCCAAAACCACATGTGGCGGCTGATCACCCAAGTGGGCATCGACTCCGCCGTCTGGCATGTCCCGCATATGCCCGTTTGGGTGCGCCGACAGCGCCTCCATGCCGCGGTGGTGGCAGAGGTTGCGGCGCACCTCACGCAGACGGAACACTGCGCCGAGTATGTCTGCGGACTTCTCCATGGCATTGGTCGGCTCAGTGTGTACCGCGCAGCCGTTCGACATCGGCGCAGTCCCGCGCCAGAACCAGCCTTTGTGGCCCAAATTGCCGATGACTTCTACGCCACTATTGGTGTATTGATCTCTCGCTGTTGGGACCTCGATTCTGTCGTGACTGGGGCGATCGCAAACCACAACACGCCCAACAAAGCCGATCCCGATTCAAAGAAGGCCGCATGGATGGTTTACCTAGCCAATATAATTTCCCACACAGCCATGGCCGAGGCAGAGGGAGTCGACTCCGAAGGGCGCGAAGTGTTGGCCAATTTGCGAGGGGTCAGCTTCAATATCGAAGAGGCCTTCGATGTGGCTCATGATGCACTGAGCGAAAATGAAGCCTTCTTTGAGGCACAGCAGGCCAGTGAAGAGGGCTCGGCCAGCTGAAAGATTCCGCTTGCTGGCCGTTGTCAAAGTTGCTCACCACCGTGTACTATTGGGGCCTGCGGGGGGTGTGGTGCATGTCTGACGAACGAAGACAACATTACCGCGTGTCACCGAGTGCTGCCCGTGAGGTGCGCGTATCGATCCGCGACAATCAGGGCACAAGCCATGTCGTCGGTCTGATTGACATCAGTGCAGGCGGGGTCGCTTTGGCATGCACGGTCGACGAAGCCCCTCACGTGAAGCTCATGGAGGAAATCTCTGTGATCTTCGACTCGGATCGTTTGTTAGAGCCGCTCACTATCCAGTCGCAGGTCAGACACATCAAGGTGTCTGACGATGACATCAACATCATGTACGGCGTGCGGTTCGTGGGTTGGGCCGAACAGCGCCAGCGCCTCGCTCCGAAGTTGAGGGCTCTCTTCAATGAACGCGAGGCCGTCAGAGTTGACCCAAGGGAAGACGAAACCATCGATGTTGAACTGGTCATCAACGGCACCGCACGCTCTGCACAGGGGTCGCTCCGAGACATCTCGGTTCTCGGGGTGGGCGTGTGGGTCAGTACCGAC
The DNA here is from genome assembly GCA_002348535.1 of Deltaproteobacteria bacterium UBA2957. Taxonomy (GTDB): domain Bacteria; phylum Myxococcota_A; class UBA796; order UBA796; family UBA796; genus UBA796. Next base: position 20,705 of record DEBL01000056.1, read on the forward strand.
GATGAGCCGTTTTTGGTCGCTGGAAAGCCGATTGAACTCACGATCCGCCTGCCCGAAAGCGAAGAGGAACTCCACATCGAGGCGGAGATCCGGCACATGCAACCCTTTGGCGAGCAGGCCCGCTTGGGCGTCGAAATTTGCGAGCCGAGTGCAGGCGCGACCAGTCCCCGGAAAGGAATCACCGGATACGTGATGACTCGGCAAATTGAGATCGCTCGAATCGATGCGGAGCGGCGACGCGCCATGGAGTCTTACTACCGGTCGAATTAAAGGCTACCAATGGTAAGCCTCCACGACCACGCTGCATCCAGCCAACCCGCGACAGTGCATCGATCCACATTGGATGCGCTCGATTGGGCTGTTGTTCGGGAGGCGCAGTCTGAGCTCTGCGCGACCCATCGTGGAGCGGAACAGGTTCGCGCCGATGATTTCGCCTCCGATCGCGAAGAAGTGCTGTTCCGTTACCGCAGCATCGCAGAACTGTGGATGTTGGAGGACATGGGGCACCGACCCTCCCTCAGTTCGGTCCACGACATCGCAACATACGCGTACCGAGCATCCAAAG
>DEBL01000055.1 GCA_002348535.1 Deltaproteobacteria bacterium UBA2957
GGCGGGCGGACACCTCGAGTTCGGCGATCGCGGCCCCGAGGTCGAGACCCTGCAAACGATGCTCGGCTTCAATCGCGCAGACGGCGTATTCGGTCCGATGACCATGAAGCAGTTGATTTTGTTTCAGGGCGCATATGGATTGCCGGAAAGCGGAGTACTCGACCTCGCGAGCTATTCGAAACTGAGCGAAGTGATGACTTCCGGCACCGACATCAATGCCATCCTGTTCCAACAGGTGGGGCGGGGAGCCTCCGACGGCACGGCATGGCAAGACCGTCTGTCTGGGGGACAGGGAGCGTCCCAGACCATGGCCATGAGCGACGAGGATCGAGTCCTCGCGCACAGAGCCAATTTTGAACGAGCGGCCTCGCGGTATGGGATACCGGCCGCCATATTGGCGGCAATCGCCAGCCGAGAGACCCGCGGAGGCTCCCAGTTGGGAAGCGATGGGTACAGCATCTACGGCGGCAATGAGGGGTTTGGCCTTATGCAGGTGGATGCAGGCCACCACACCCCAGCGGGTGGACCAACGAGTACGGAACACATTGAGCAGGCCGCCGGCATTTTGGTGGGGTTCCGCGACTACCTGCGCAACAAGCACCCTTCGTGGTCCGAAGCGCAACTTCTAAAGGCTGCCTTGGCTGGTTACAACTGCGGCCCCGGTCGCATCAACTCAATCGAGTATATGGACAGCTTTACAACTGGCGGAGACTACTCGAACGACACTTGGGTCCGAGCGCAGTACTACGCTCGATTCTTCAACCAGACCCTGCCCAGCAGCTAATCACCGGCCTCTACACGACCACGCCATGATCGGCAAGCAAGCGACGCACGCCCGATTGGTCGACCTTCCCGCTCATCATGACGGGAATCGACTCGACCAACACGATGGAACGCGGGACCTTAAACGCCTCGAGTGCGCTGCGGCAGTGGTCAATCAACGGGCGGACGCCCGTCGTCTTACCGGGCTCTACGGTGACCAGTGCGATGGGGACATGGCCCTTCACCCGGTCTTCGACAGCAACTATCTCGGCTTCTCGAACGGCTGGATGAGAGAGGAGCACGCGCTGGATCTCGACGGGGTACACCCGCTGTCCTCCTACCTTCAGCATCTGCGAGAACCGACCCTTGAAATACAGCCAGCCGTCCGCATCGAATGCAAATGCATCCCCCGTTCGGTACGCGCCACCGCAAAACTCTCCCCCATCCGCATCGGTCCCGATGTAGCCCTGTGTGACGGCTGGACCGCGGATGACCAGTTCCCCATCTTGCCCCGTTTCAACTCGGTCGCCATCGGGATCAAGAACCACCATTGTGTATCCGGGGACCGGCCAACCCGTCGCTCCAGTTCGGCGACGATCGGGTCCATTGACGATGGCCACCCCCGTCGTCTCCGTGCAGCCCCAGACCGGCACGATCCGCCCTCCGGACTGCTGCTGAAGACGCGCTAGGGCCTGCTCTGGAATGTGGGCACCGCCCGCCTCCATCGCCCGCACCGTCGGCATGCTCTGTTCTTCGACCCTACCGGCCCCGTCAAAGAGCAACTCGTAGAAGCTGGGCACCGCCATCATCCATGTCACCTGAAATCGTTCAACGGCGGCTCGAATTACTCGTGGATTGAGGCTGTCGACAACCACCATTGCCGCTCCCGTCACGAGCGCTCGGTGAAACAGTTCGTGCGGATGGGCGAAAACCGCAAACAAACACATGAACACTTCTCGCTCCGTGAAGCCAAATGCCGCGGCCGTACCCCGCGCATTCTCGAGAATATTCTTGTGTGTGGTCGGAGCACCTTTCGGCTCCCCAGTGGAACCCGACGTATAGTTGATGTAGCACACATCGTTCGCATTGCTGCTGGCTGCCCGGTGTCGGAGGCCCTCGGACACCGGCGGAATCGGCACACCATGAACCCCGACACGATCGATGTAGGCCACCCGTGCCGGTGGCGGCCGCAGGGGTCCTACACCATCAAGAACGGTGTCGAAGCAATCCTCAAGGATCACCGCTGAGACGCGAGCGGTCTCGAACTGATGCCGGATGCGATTCGGGCGCAGGTGCACATTGACAGGCACCACCACTGCCCCCAGTTGAGCCACCGCTAGAAACGCGATGACTGCCTCCGGACGCTTGCTCAACATGAACGCCACCGCGTCGCCCGGCCCAACCCCAAGTTGATGCAGTCCTCTGGCGGTCCGGTCCACTTCACTCTGAAGTTCGGACCATGTCCACTGGCGGTGCACGCCGATCAAGCCGAGGCGTTCTCCATACTGAGACGCCGCTGACTCGAGGGCGGCGCTGAGGGTTCCGGCGATGGACCCGCTCACGCCTACTCTTCGATGGTCCTTCGCTGACCGTGAATGACCTTTCGAACCGTGCGCCCCACGGGGTAATCGAGTGAGTCGCTTTCAACGATCACGACTTCCTCGATGCCGAGGAAATGATAGGCACCGGGAAAATCTTCACTGCAAGCCCCGGATGTGTCGGCGCTCACGTCCACGCTTTGGACCTGCCAATTGACACGAGCGCCGTCGACGATTTCAAGCCAAACCGGGCTTTCGTACGACAACGCGCATCCAAGAAATGATCCGCTGGCAAACGGCTGCCCGTCGACCTCTATCGCCACCGTGTTGCCTTCCAAAAAGAAATCATAGCTCAGCGACTCCGAGCTTTGCCGAGCGTCTTCGGAGCAGTCCTCTCCGTTGGAATCTACGCAGCTGCACACATCGGCCTTGGTCTCCACACCGGGCCATGATGCTGACTCCATGTCGCTGGCGAGGTCCGCGCAGTCCTCATCCTTGTTGGTGATGGTCACCGAAAAAGAAGCATCCGGCAGGACCTCCTCTGTGCCGCATCCAACTGTCAAGCCTACCAAAAACAACAAGCGCATGGCGTTCCTCCTCGGCCGTAGTGTAGCCCGGCAGCCGCGAGCGGTCCCTCCTGTCGAGTCAAGTTCCTGTTTCGGGACAATCATGACGCCAAATCGCTGGACGAGAGGCCATCGATTCGATACACACCAGCCCTTGGTTGTCCCTATTTTCTGGAGTGCGCCGTGGCCGAATCCACCATTACCCCCTATGTCGCCCACGAGGGCGATTCGTCTATCCTCCGAAACCACTTGGCCGAGGTCCTCGCCGGCGAGAGTCGCACCGTGCAGTTGACCGCGCCTCTTGGCGGCGGGAAGCGCGCCATCATCGGCGACCTGTGCCGGCATGCCATCGGCGAGGCAGAGGACGATGTGCTGTTGTGGCGAGTCCAAATCCGCGAGGAAGATGAAGGCATGAATGTGGTGCTTCGGGCTTATGCATCGCTCTTCCAAGCTGTGCAGCGGTCCCAGTCTTTCCGTGGAAAGATTGAAATGGCCCTCAACTCACAAATTCCAAACCAACCCAAGCGCGTTCAAGGCTGGTATCAGTCCTTCATCGATGGTGTCCGCAAGTCAAAACCCGCGGAAAGCGGCCAAGTCCAGGTGAATCTGCCCAAGGACAACCCCCTTGTCGGGCTCATCGAAATCGCAACCGGGATTGCCCGTAAGTTCCCCGTGATTCTCGATGTAAACGGACTCCAAAACTCGCACTCCGTCGGATTCATGGCCTTCCTCGAAGCGCTCTTGACCGAATCGAAGGGGTGCCGATTGATGACCATTCTCTCGATGGATCCCGTCACCGAGGCGAACAAGGCGTGGATGGCGCAGCCGCTGACGGACTTCCTTGAGCGAAACCAAGCCTCCATCCACACGGTGGCCATGCAGCCGTGGGGCGCGACGGAAGTGGGCCTGTATCTAAACAGCCAAAACGTCGAACTGGATGCCGCGCGGGTGGCTGAAATCGCCGATGGACGCCCCGGCTTTGTCGCGGAGTTGGTGGACTTCCTTCGCAGCAACGGCCGGCTCGAAGAAGACCTCACGGCGCTCACCATGGCCACCCTGACCGATCTCAGCGTGGACGAGTCCGAGCTTGAAATTCCCAAGGATGCGGCCAAGGACGGCGAGCGTCGATACGCCACCGCGGAAGACGCGGAGCGACTCGCCTACTTCGCAGCCCTGCTCGGCGTCTCGTTCCCTTCCGGACTTGTGGCCGACATGGGCGGATACGTTCGCGACTCCGTCGATGATCTGCTCGACGCGTCAGAACAAACCTACAAAGAACTTCAGTTTTCCGAGCCTCTCGGCACGTGGATTTATCAGTTCAAGCAGGCGCTTCTCCGCGAGAGTATCCTCGCCCGACACACCAGCGACGAGGATCATGAGCAAGCCCGACGGGTTGCGACCTTTATTGAGCGGTTTCTCGCGCCACGCGGGCATGGCTATGTCGTAAAGACCCTCCGGATGTACGCAGAACACGGTGCCCCCCAGCGAGCGGCGATGCTTCGCGGCATGGCCATCGCAGGCGACCAACCCACACTGTGGGCCATGACCCAAGATCTGATCATGTACTTCGACGAGATCAAGTGGCCTGACGCCATGCGTCGCACGGTCTACATGAACCTGATTGAGCGAATGGTTGCCGCAAACCAAATCGGCCCCGCAGAGAACCTCTGGAATGACGCGATGACATGGGCGGCAGAGAAAGAAGACCGTCGCATGCAAGGTTGGCTCTTGTTTAGCGGATCGCGCATGGACTTCCGTCGGCAGGACCTCTACCGGGCACGGGACCGGGCCAACGACGCGCTGACCATCTTCAAAGGTGCAGATGACAAGCTGAAGATTGCCGAACTCCAAAACCATCTCGCAATGATTGAGCTGGCCGATGGAAAACCTGAGGCTGCGCTTGCAGCGGCGGAAGAGGCCGAAGGGAGCGCGGACGTTGCCGTCGTAAAGGCCAACGCGGAGTATGTACGCGGCCTTGTCGCCAAGCGCGACCGCGGAACCATCGAGAACGCCATCGAGCACTTCAAGAAGGCCAACGAACTCGCGGGGTCGGTCGGCCAAGGGCCGTTGGCCCTCGAGGCAGGCATGCAGCTTGGGGAGTCTCTGCTCATCGCGGGTCAGACGCAAAACGCCGCAGAGGTCTTAAGCCGAGTCGGCCAAATTGCGCAGGCACTGCAAGATCCCGTGAAGGAACGGGCCGCTGCCGCCTTGCTGGGTCAGGCCCACGCCAGCCTTAAAAACTTTGAGGCTGCGGTGCAGTTCGGCGAACGAGCCTTGGCTCTCACGCGCAACCTCAAGATGACCCAGATCGAACCCGTTGATCTGTACAACCTCGGCTTCTTCAACTTAATGCTCGGAAAATCAAAGGAAGCGGTGAAACTGTTTCAAGAAAGCCGGAAGGGTGCTGATGCCTCGAACCCCGCCTTCCAAAAGGAACTCCTCTACAACCTCGCGACGGCCCTCATGAAGGAAAACGAAGTCGCAAAGGCAGAGGACACCTTCAAGGCCGCCGTCGGAGCGGCCGAGGCCACCAATGATTTTCGGAAGCTCGCCAGTGCGCACCAGCAATTGGCGGTCATCGCGGGCAAACGCGGAGACAAGGACACCGCCCGTTCAGCCTTGAACGCCGCGCTTGCTGCAGCCAACGAAGGTCAGCTCGACGAAGCACGCGAGGCCATCCAAAAGCAAGTCGACAGCCTCGGCCAGTAAGCGAACTGCGAAGGAAATCACCCGTGAACGCATTTGCCCGCAGCCTCCTGCTCACCGCATCCATTTTTACGGGTGCGTGCGGAACCATGAATGCGGCCCGGCCGCTCGATGCCGGCCATCACCAAGTGGGTGTCACCTTTGGCGGACCCTTCACCACGCAGTTGGGCCCACCAATACCGGTCCCGAACATCGTGGTCGAAGGTCGCAGCGGGCTCGATCCGCTGGGGGCGCTGCCGATCGATACCAACTACGGCTTAAACGTGACGCCCCTTCTGTTCGGTGTGACAGGCTTGCACACCGGCGTGTCCGTCCATCCGTTGGCCCAGCACGGCGCCCGGCCCGCGCTCTCATTTACGGAGCGGGTCCTGCTGTACAACAATCTATTGGACTCGAGAAAACCGGCAGAGACCCGAACGATCTGGGCGCTGAATGAACTGGACGCAACGGCGAGTTGGGCGCTTGGCCATCATCTCGTGTACGCAGGGGTGTCCAATGCGCTAGACCTCGCCGATCCCGAGTTGCTGGTCAGTCCTTTCCTTGGCACCGAACTTCGCCCGCGAGGCGGCGCTTTCGCGTGGCAACTCGAGTCGCGATGGCTCGGCGCCAACTTCTCCCCCGATGTCTACGACGTGTCATGGCTCAATACCGGTGATCCGGGCCACGGACTGTTCACCTTCACGGTGAGCGCCGCATGGAATGTCGGCAAAGGAGGATCAAAATGAAGCACGTCGCATGGATTCCCTTGCTCACGACGGGCTGCATGCTCAACCTTGATGGTCTGATGCCCTTCTTCGATCCGCTCCACTGTTCCGAAGTCACTGAGGCAACGTGTGACCCGGATCACCCCGATTGGAGCGAGGGCCACGATCCTGACTGGGACCGGGCCTGCACCCCCTGCGACGAACCCTATGACTGGGCCGAGGAGCATCCGTGGCGCGAGGCCACGCTCGACGGTGACTACACCGAAATCCGCCCGATTCTTGACGACTACGTCGAAACCCAGCGTTTTGATGATGCCTCGGGCAAAGAACTCGATGCGTACCTGATTTATAGCCACGGTGAAGTGCCCGCCCTCGCCGACACCACCATCGTGTTGAACCACGGCCGATTCGTTGGCATCGAACACTACCGGCCGCGGGTGCGGTTTTTCCATGAGCTCGGCTACACAGTGTTCGTGTGGGATTACCGAGGGTTTGGGAAGTCAGAAGCCACAGAGGCGCCCACTCTGCCCGAGATGATGAACGACGCCCGCCTCGCCTACCGACATGCGCAATCGGTGGCTCCAGACCCCGAAAAAATGATCATCTATGGCATGTCCATCGGCGGCATACCGGCGGGCGAAATGGCCGCAAAGTTTGACGCCTGTGCTCAGATGTTTGAGGCTGCATTCAACTCCATCACCGCCAAGATAGAGACGAACATGGCCCTCTCTCTTCCGGGGAGCTTTCTCACCACCGGCGTGGCCGAAAACGACGTCAAATTGCGCGACAGCACGACGCCGACGCTCATCATGCACGGGACCATCGACGACCGGATTCACATCAATGAATCTCGACGACTGTTCAGCGCGATTCCGGATTCCACACCGAAAGACCTCGTGCTGATCGACAATGCGGGGCACGGTCTCGGATTTGCGGGTGGCGTACCCGAGCAGGGAGTCGCCGCCTACGGGACGATCATGCTGGAGTTCTTGGCTGAACACGCCCCCGAGTGTCTCAGCGACTGAGTCTCCGCCTCACTCCGATACCAAGCGGACGCAGTTTTTCTTTCCGCGCCAAAGAACGGTTTCCTCGCTGACGGTCGCGTCAGTCTGGGTCACCTGCTCATCGCGACGGGCCCCGGTGCGCACCGCGCCCTGCTGTATCTGGCGTCTGGCGTCGCCCTTCGATGAGCACAACCCACTCGCCACCAGTGCATCGAGAATTCCGATCGGGAAGACCACCCCAGCGGATGGCATGTCGACGCTGATGCCGCCCGAAAAGGCCGCCTTGGCTGCGTCTCGGGCCTTACTGGCTTCCGACTCTCCATGAGCCAACTTGGTCGCCTCAAAGGCCAGAACCGCCTTCGCATCGCGTATTGCGGCCCCCTCTAGTGCCTCGAGTTCTGCAATCGCATCGATCGGCATGAAGGTGTAGAGCCGAAGGAAACGGCCCACATCATCGTCGTGAACGTTGACCCAATACTGGAAATAGTCGTACGGACTGCACAGAGAAGGGTCGAGCCAAACGGCCCCTTTCTCGGTCTTGCCCATCTTCTTTCCATCCGCGGTCTGAAGCAACGGGTGGGTGAGCGCATGGGCGGCCTGCTGCCGTTCGCGACGAATCAACTCGACGCCCCCGAGAATGTTGAACCACTGATCATCGCCGCCCATTTGAAGCGAGCACCCGTACCGATCGTGAAGAACCAAAAAGTCGTAGCTCTGGAGCAAGTGGTAGTTAAATTCGATGAAGCTCAGGCCTTGGTTGCGATCAAGACGCTGCTTGATGCCCTCTGCACTCATCATCTTGTTCACGCTGAAGTGGCGCCCGACATCGCGCAAAAAATCGATGTAGCCGAGCCCCAAGAGCCATTCGGCGTTGTCGACCACCTCGGCGCCATCAAGATCCAAAAAGCGTCCAAACTGTTCCCGCATCGACACCAGATTGGATTGGATTCGTTTGGGCGTCAGGATTTCTCGCGTCTTGTCTTTGCCAGACGGGTCCCCCACCATTGCGGTTCCACCGCCAAGGACGACGATGGGCCGGTGGCCGGCGCGCTGCATGTGGGCCATGGCCATGACGGGAAGCAAGTGGCCCACGTGAAGGCTGCTCCCGGTTGGGTCGAAGCCAACATAGAAGGGAGTTGAGCCGGAACTCAACTCGGACCGGAGCGCCTCCAAATCGGTGTACGACTTTACAAAACCCCTCGCCTGAAGTGTATCGATGACATCCATGGGCCGGACCTACTCGCCCGACGGCCGGATGGCAACTCGACGGCGGCCGAAAACCAGTCCTGCAAGCGCTAAAATCCAGAAGGCTGCGGAGCCGGTCAACCGAGTCGAGGAGCAACTGCACCCCTTACCCTTGTCCGCATCGACCGGACCGGCCTGAGACGGAATCGGCACGCTGTGGTCGCCCGTGTTTGCAGCATCATGGTGGATGCTGGCCCACTCGATGACCTGATCGGCACGGCCTTCCGTCGACCAACCATGAAGCCAACCTTCGCGCGTCGATACCACCACATCCAAGTACCCATCGCCATCGATGTCACCCACGGCTGGAGATCCCAAGATCCAGTGGCCCGTGAACTTCGGCCATCCAGGCGCCACTTCGCCCTCAGCATCCCAAGCGTAGAGCATGTAGCCCCCCGACCCATAGATGGCCTCGTTGCGACCGTCACCAGAGACATCGGCCACCGCGGGCGCGACCAAAAACTGCACGTCCTCGATTTGCCGCGGCCACCCCGACAAGAGCTCACCGGTCGCACCGGACCACGCTCCCACGGCGTGCTGAAAGTCATACCATTCCGTCATCGCCAGACTGGCGACCCACAGCGCACCCGCGCCTCCTTGAAGGGTGTCGGGCGTGCCATCCATGTCGAGATCACCGAACGATGGGTTGTTGATCATCTGAACAATGCTCGGCACGTCTACGTTGTTTCCGTCCGCCCAGTCGGACTCGACGTAAGACAGCTCTTGAAACAAGCTGCCATCGTGATGAATCAGGTCAGTTTGCCCCAGCATAATGGGGTTCATGATCTCGAGGTCGCCATCTCCGTCGAGGTCCGCCGCGGCCATGGACGATGGATGCCCCTGCCCAACCAAGGGCAACAACGCTGCCTCGTTCACGAGTCCGTCCTCAATGATGGGCCAGCCCGGTTCTGCTTCGCCGGTCAGGGCGTCGATCAGGTAGGACACGCTGTACCGCCCACCGGAGACGGCTTCGTTGGTACCAAAGCCAATTTCCATGCGCCCGTCGGCATCCACGTCCGCCACAAGTGGATTAACGATTGACCGATCGCCGGCCACGCCGCACATCGCGTCTTCAAAGTCCCGGTCTGGACTTCCGGGAAAGCAGACCTCAAGCGGTGAAGGTCCGGTGTGTTCGCCACGGCCATCGAACAGGTACAGACGGCCGTCAAGGCCAGCCACGATGATTTCCGCGGCGCCATCGCCATCGATGTCTCTCAGAGCCGGTGCTGCCATAAACCCTTGGTCGTAAGTGTATCGGCGGCCAAACTCTTCTGGCGCCCGTCCAATGCTGAAGACTGGGAAGCCATCGACTCGCGTGCCATCGGTATGCCACGCATAGACCCCACCCCACTGAGACGCTCCGACAACCTCGACATCCCCGTCGCCGTCGATGTCGGCGGCCGCCACAGTGCCCGTAAACGCATCACCGATTCCCGGGTCGATGGTGCCGTCGGCGAAGGGCGCGCTGTCGAGGTGCATCCGGTCGCTCGGGTCGGCCGCGACAGGCCAACCGTCCACCATGGTGCCGTCGCCGTAGTACGCATTTACCACGCCGTCTGCTGTACCGATCAGCACCTCCAGAATGCCATCCCCATCCAGATCAACCAGAATGGGACTGGACTCACCCGACGCGCCCATGTCGATGGGAAAGCCCTCGAGGAGGTCTTGGTCGGGTGTGACGTAGAACACTTTTCGCATCTCACCGGTCACGCCATCTGCATCCGTGACACGAATACGAATCGTTACAGCCGGTGCGTTGACGCGCTCCAAACGCTCGACCACATCTTCGCTCCGAAGCGCCTCGGGAATGGGGTCTGTGAGCGCATCGATCGACGCATACCGGGCGACCTCGCCATCGATGGGGCCAGCCGATGAATCTCGATTCAACTCCACCCAGTCGCTGGGCTCATGGCCCAGACCCGCTTCGACCACATAGTCAAAGCTGCCGCTCCGGGATGAGATCCGAGCCTCAATGGAAACTTCCGAGGTGCGCGCCGGGTCAACCACCGCGTACCATGCCGGTCCATCAATGCTAACAACCGGGGGAATCTGACCGTCGACAACGCGCTGAATCGCCTGCGCTACATTCACCCGACCATAGCCATAAAATGCGTCCCAGCCCTCTTTGGACGGGTACGCCCGTGTGATGTTGCGCTCTTCATCCGTGAGATGAACATCATCGACCGTGTTGACCATGAGTTGGTAGACCTCACCCGCCGACAGTTCGAAACCGAGGTTCCGAGCCGCCGAATGAATCAGGCCAATCACGCCCGTGGTCACTGCACACGAGCCCGTCGCACAGGCCCCCGACGGCGCCACCATGACCATCCGCGAACCGTAGTTGTTGCAGTTCCACGTGTTCATGTAGCTGCCGACTTGGTTGTCGTCGTCCGGAGTGTTGTGCCGAATCGAGTGCACGTAGACGGCGTTATCAAGCATCGCAGGGAAGTTGTGGTGATAGGAGTTCTCATCTCCTGCGGCGCCCACAAGCAACGTTCCATTGTCGAAGGCGTAGGCCGCAGCCGCCGTCGTCATCGACGGATTCGACAGGGCACCAATGGCCAAGTTGACGGCAACTGCGCCAGACTCAACGGCGAAAATGATGGCCTCGCCACTGCGCTGGCCATCGGTGACAAATGAGTCGCCAATCCGAACCGGGAGAATCGCGCAGTTTGGACAGATTCCGATGCGGCCGCCGGGTGCCTCGCCGAGATCTTTACCTTCCGCAGCCGCCTCCTTCATTACATCCGTACCGTGAGTGCCGTACCCCTCATCCCAGTCGTTCCATGCGTCATTGTCGTTGCCGAAAAAGTCCCACCCCGAAATGTCGTCGGTGTACCCGTTGGCGTCATTATCGATGCCGTCCCAGTCTTCACCGAAGGCGGTGTAGATCAGGTCGGAGGGGTCGAGAAGATCATCCGATGCATCCCGGCCGGCCGTCATGTCAACGCGGGGGTCGTCGACCCAATCTTGAATGTTGGTGAGACCGTTCCCATCGCAGTCGTACGCATCCGACTCCCCACCGTCGGCGCAGATTGGGGGTGGGACCTCCCCGATGTTGATGTACAGCTTGTTTACGATGTCGCCGTGGCCCCAGGTCACACCGGAGTCCGCAACCGCCAGCAACACGTCAAACCGGCCTGTTGTCGTCTCCCATGCGACGTTGGCGGATATGCCGCTGCCAAGTTCAATTTCGGCGGCCCTCACTGACTCTCTTGAATGTTCAGGAATGTAGTTGATGAACTCCCACTCCTGTTCCATGTCAGGGGGACACAACTCTGGGGTCTCGGGGTTTCCGCATCCGGGAAACTGAGGAGCGATCGGGACTGTCGCGGTCGCGAGGCCGGTCATCATCAACGCAGCAATCATGGGCAATCTCCAAGTCGAATCCTGTAACCAGCCGAGGTCAGACTGCATGGTGAAAATGTGCGGATGGTGTCATGACCACGGTTGAAGGACCGCGAAGGGTGAATTCAGCGGTATGATGGAAATCCACTGTGTGAGGCACATCATGCTCCTCTGGGCAATTTCCTTGACCGCATATGCTGGCTACGGCGAGATCGTCTTGGCCGAGGACGGCGACGCGTATCCCTCTTGGGCAGAGCGCGACGTGCACATGTGGACCAACGCCGTCCGGGTGGACCCAGAGGCGTTCTTCGCCGTCGACTCGGAGTGGATCACACCGTGCGACATCAATGAGTTCGAAGAATCAGAAAAGATGCCTAAGAACCCCCTGTATTACGACCTCACGCTCAATGATGCGGGCCGGTACCACTCCATCGACATGTACGACAACGAATGGTTCGACCACGCTTCTTCCGACGGCACAAGCTTCCCCGACCGCATGGCACGATTCTACGACGAGTCCGGCATGGTCGGTGAGAACATCGCAGTTGGCTACCCCGACGCTGAAGCAGCGCTCCTGCAGGGCTGGATGTGTTCAGCAGGTCATCGCGCCAACATCATGAATGCCGACTACAACGAACTCGGAGTCGGAGTCGAGGGGTTGTACTACACCCAAGACTTCGCGCTCGGGACCACGGAAACCACGGGCCCCATCGCGATGGGGTTGCACGCACCCGAATACCCGCTCGATTCGGTCGAGTTCTTGGTTGACTTTCAGGGCGCGGCTCCGGATGAATTCGTTGTCGTGGTAAACGGTCGCGACACACCAGTTTCTGTGTTGTTCGGGTCGGCGTCTCGAGGCATTTACCAGACGGAAATGACCATGCTCGGTGAAGTCGATTGTCACCAGTATTACTTCGCTTGGGAGCGCGGCTACGAGTCTGGCACCTTTCCAGAGGAAGGGAGCTACCTGTTTGGGACCGACTGCTCTTCTGACACCATGTGGATAGACTCTCAGTTGCCCATCGGTGGTGACGGTCGATCTGCCGATGACATGAGTGAGGCTGAAATCCGAGAGGAGGCCCAAGACCAACTCAGTAAAGCGGATGTCGATATCGTGGGGTGCTCCTGCAGCATCGACCCCGCTAGTGCATCTCGACGCCTTCCCGCACAACTGGGAATGTGGGCCCTGATTGGCGGGCTTATGGTCCGGAGGCGCCGAGGGTGAGTTCACCGGTTACACTGTGCCACCCACCCCGCTGAGATGCCACCGATGAAACGTCCGCTGCTTGCACTTTCTGCCCTCGCCCTTGGCTCTGCTTCCCATGCGAAAGACCTTCGCAGCCGCACGGGGGTAGGCTTCAATCAACAGTTCGGCCACGTATCTGCTTTATCTGTACGGTACGGACTGCCGACGCCGAGCCCGGTGATGAACATCCAAGTCGAAGGCGTATTTGGGCTGGATACGGCGGCAACGGAAACCGGCGGCGATGTAGTCTACGGCGCGCGTGTCCTGTACGGATTCTTAGCGGAGGACAACCTCAACCTGTTCGCCGGTGGTGGTTTGGGCGGAGTAAATAGAGCCGCCGAAAACACCCTCCGACTACAACCCACGATGGGAACTGACTTCTTTTTGTTCGGGCTCGAGAACCTCGGGTTTACCGTCGAGTGGGGCCTCAACCTTGACATCGGACCATCCTCTGGTGTCTCGACGACGGCCGCATCTGCAGCCGGTGTTCACTACTGGTTCTAATGCTGCGAAGGATTTTGTCTGCGCTGATGGTGTCCAGCCTGCTGTGGCTGGGTGGAAGCGCGAGCCATGCGGCGTCATTCGACCCGGACCTCAAGTGGCGAACCTTGGAGACGCCCCATTTCAACATCACCTTTCATCAAGGTGAAGCCGCTCTCGCCGAAGAAATGGCCACCATCGCGGAGCAGGTTTGGGACAAGATGACCGCGGAGGTCGGAACGGCCCCCAAGCGGCCCACGGAACTCGTGCTGATCGACCCCACCGACCTCGCCAATGGCTACGCGATGACGCTCCCGGTCAACACCATCGTCATCTTTGTCACTTCACCATCGGAAGACTCTACACTGTCCCACTACGGGGACTGGAACGACACGATCCTGACCCACGAGTTCGCCCATATCCTTCATCTCGACACCATCGAGGGACTACCGAAGTTGCTCCGCATGGCGTTCGGTCGCGTGGTCAACGTCAATCGAGCGACCCCGGGATGGATTGTGGAGGGCTTCGCGACATTCCAAGAAAGCCGGCACGCCGAAGGCGGTAGAGGGCGTTCCAACGTTGCTCACATGATCAAGCGGATGGCTGTGCTGGAAGACCAGTTCCCTCCGTTGGGCAATATGGATGGATTTCAGACGGCACCACCGGGTGGCAACCTTCGCTACCTGTTTGGCCAAGACTTCATCCAGTACGTCGCCGACACCACCGAGCCGGATGCCTGGTCGCGCTTCATTCACATCTACGGTGGCTGGATACCCTACTGGCTCCCCACCAAGCGCGCCTTTGGGCGGCGGTTGGTCCCCATGTACAAGGACTGGAAGGCCCACCTCGAACAGCGCTACGGTGATCAGCAGAAACAAGTCGAAGAAAGTGGGATAACCAAAACGCAGCGGGTGAGTGACGGCATCGCAACCTGCATGGGTCCAACATGGTCTCCCACCGGTGAGCAGCTCGTTTTCTCGTGCGCCCATCCCGTTGACGGCAGTTCCATCCAACTGTGGTCCCCCGAAGACGATGAAGGTCCTCGCGAAGAGATGAAAGGCGCGTTCGCCAAAGACTTCACGTGGCGGGCCGACGGCAAGGCCTTTTTCTACTCCGGCACCCACACCGTGGACCGATTCAACCTATACGACGATGTCTACTTTCATACTGTGGGCAAGCCTCGGTCCAGCTTGCTGACCCGAGGGAAACGGGCACGGCACCCCAGCTTGTCACCCGATGGTACGGAGCTCATTGTCGTTCGAAACAAGCTTCAGCAGAACAAACTGGCGAAGTTGCAGATTGATCAGTCTCTCGAGACGCTGCGGTCTTTCGACAATCATGCCCAAGTGGCGACGCCCGTGCACTCGCCCAACGGACAATACCTGGCTGCAAGCATCTGGGAAGACGGCCAACGGGATATCGTTGTGCTCCATGCGGACGGATCGCACTATCGAACCGTCACCAACGACGCGGCGCACGACATGGACCCGGCTTGGTCCGCCGACGGGCGGTGGCTGTATTTCAGTTCCGACCGCGATTCGATTTTCAACATTTACGCCGTCGAGCTTGAGACGGAAGCCGTGTTTAAAGTCACGAACGTGATCGGCGGCGCATTCCACCCCGCGCCCCGACCGGATGGGACCGAACTGGCATTCGAATCGTTCAGTCACAACGGTATGGATGTGGTTCGGATGCCATTGGCGCGGAACGATTGGGTCGCCTTGGAACCGCTCCAGCGCGCGCCAGACGATGGTGTGTTGAGTGCAACCCAAAGCCTCGGTCGTGAACCAGCACAGCCTCCCGCAGAGGCTTTACCCCTGCCCGAGAGCCCCGTTATCGAGGGACCCCGATTGCCAGCAGGGATTCCTCAATCCGAACCACTGGTCGAACTCCCGGGACTGTCCGATTCTAGGGGACCAATGGCCTCGCTTCATGGGCCGCGCTTGTTCGGCACTCCCTACCTCGATGCGCCCGAAACCGGACCGGACGTTGAGGATGGGGCGGTGGAGACCGACGCAGAACTCGACGACGAAGAAGACTTCAAGTTCAGCTACCCCGTGCGCCGATACCAGCCGATGCGCACCTTGTTTCCGCCCCGCTATCTGCGCCCTGCAGCAATGCTGGCCTACGGTGATACGCTCATGGGTTTTGTGGGAACCTCGAGTTGGGACACCCTTCAGCGCTGGTTCTACTCCGGCTACCTCAGCTATCGGGCCGACAATCAGTATGTAGGATGGGGCGGTTCGGTGGCGTACAACCGGTGGATTCCCGTCATCTCTGCCGGAGCGTCCAGCACCACCGTGCGCTACGGCAATCTCTTTCGAACCGTCGCCCCACCTCGAGACGGCGGCTCGTGGGTCCGCGCCATCTCAAGCCTCGATGAACGCTATTTCGACAAGCGTACAAAAGGCTACTTGAGCGTTTCCTTCCCCTTGCGAGACTACACCGCGGCCTATGTTCAGTGGCAGGGTACGCATCGCACACCGCTTACACCGCTCGCGTTGTATGAAGCGCAGGGCATCTCGATCTATCGATCGGGCCTTCCAACCCGCGGATTTCAGTCCTCTGTTGGGGCGGGATGGGGCTACGGCAAGGGTACGTCCTACGGGCGGTCAATATCGACCGAAAAGGGAACGTCGTATGGGGTCAGCGGAAAGCTGACGTCTGCGCTCCTCGGAAGCTACCAACTGGACGACCTCGACCAGCGTGTCGGATTCTCGCAGTTTCAGTTCGGTGGCAACTACCGCCGATACATCTCCATTCCATGGTTCGACGATCACGTCTTTGCGGCAAGCCTTGCAGGTGGCGGTACGATCGGAGACCGAACCCGCTACGGCTCCTACCGGCTCGGCGGAAACTTTGGAAAGGGCGGAATCTACAGCTTGCCCGAAGAATACCGCTCGCTTCGGGGCTTTACTCCAGCCTCATCCTATGGCGACTGGTATTACCTCGGCAGCATGGAGTACAGGCTTCCACTGTGGTGGATTGACCGCGGAGTCGGAACGATTCCATTCTTCGCGAAGTACATCTCGGCCACTGCTTACCTTGATGCCGGTCGAGCGTTCAATGAGTTGCCCAACGGCAGTGAAGACCAAGAGCCGATTTTTGCGTCGACGTTGGTGGGAGCGGGTGCCGAAATCCGCGGACGAGCCATCATCGGCTACGGAATCAATGCCGCAATGCGTCTTGGGTACGGATTTGCAGTGCGCGGGGCAGGCATCCCCTTCGGCTCCACCGATGGCCTCTACATTCGCTTCGACACCGGCTTTTAATGCGCACGATACTTTGCACGACCCTGCTGATGCTCTCCGGCCCTGCAGCCTCCGCATCGTTTGCAACCGAACTTGCCGACGCATGGACTCGGGTTCAAGCGCGCGGCAAAGCCTTGGAGGGAACCGGTTACCTGGAAGGCCTTGACGAGCCCACCTTCAAGGGCGTTCCCGAGCACTGGAACGGTCACGTTTCGGCACTGAGGGGCATCGCGGCACTGCAGGCCGAAAACACCCCTGAGGCCGCCCAGCACCTGCAACGTGCAATACACAATCGTCGTCTTCGCGGCCCTCTCCGCCAACACGCAGCCCTCAATTTGGGCCGAGCCTTAATCGCCATGGAAGATGCCGCCGGTGCAGCGAAGGTGTTGACGGATATGCTGAACGGGCCCCTATCCAAGCCCGGTGCTCGCCCCGTTCCCGGTGGCGTTGACCCCGCCGAAATCCGCTTTGTCCTCGCGCGAGCACTCCGCGACAAAGGCGATATCCAAGCCGGCCATACTGTGCTCAAGACCATCTGGACACACAATCCGACCAGTGATTTTGCAACCCTTGCCAACGAGCAATTGCACGGACAGGGGCAGGGAAACATTCTTCCAACCACACCGGAAGGCGTTCGACTCACTGAACAACGCATTCGCACGCTCGAACGCCTCTACATGCACGCCGAGGCCGTCGCGCTCCGAGAGACGCTGTCCGCCAAGCATCCATTGCGGTCTCCCTCCGACTTCGCAGCTGCAGTCTTCAAGAGCAAGGACTACAAACGGGCATCGGTGTTGCTCGAGGCTATCCCAGCCCGGTCTCCCGATGAAGACATCATGCTGGCGCTTGCGTACGTTCGCTCGGGTGACCCAGAGGCTTCAACCAAAACCTACGCTCGAATCGCGCGCTCAGGAAACTCGGCCAGCGAACTGGCATCCTACAAAATCGGCTACATGGCGTTCGACCAAGGTCAATGGTCCAACGCCATCCGAGAGTTCAAGAATCACCTGAGTAGGCATGGGAAGGGCCGGTATGCCGACGCCGCACTGTGGTTCACCGCACTGAGCCGAGTGAGACTCGGCGACTTAACCGCAGCCAATAAGGCCTTCCGGCGTTTAGAAGTATCACACCCCAGTTCGTCGCTTCGAGTCGGAGCGGTGTACTGGCAAGCCCACACCTTCCCTGATGAAGCGTCCAGAAAACAACTTCTCTCGAAGTTGGTTCGGACATGGCCGACGAGCGGCTACGCTTGGTTTGCGTCTCACCAGTTGGGCATGCGTTTTCCCGTCAAGACCGCATCGGTTGCATCGACGACGAGAACACTGACGGCTGCCGGTATCGACCAAACCGAATTTTCGATGGGCGTCGAACTGACCAATGCAGGCCTCTTGTCATGGGCGCGGCCCCACTTGGAGACCCTCAGCGCTCGAGGTCTCTCCCAATCGCAGACCATTGAACTGGCCAATGCGCTGGTCCGAGCCGGGTCGTATCGCAAAGCACAGAGGCTGGTCCGATCTTGGTGCGGCACCCCTGCGAAGGCGAAAAACTTGGCGCTAATCGAAGCCTGCTGGCCCCGGCCGAGCGGTGCCAGCGTCCAGCACCGTGCTCAGACGGCTGGCCTTCCGGCCTATCTTCCCTTTGCCATCATGACCGCTGAAAGCGCACTCGACCCAGCGGTGACCTCTCCCGCAGGCGCTCGAGGCTTGATGCAGCTGATGCCATTCTTGGCTGAGGAAATCCACGCAGAGCTGTTTGGGACGCGACCATTCAACGAGGATGAACTGTTTGATCCGAGCTACAACGCACAGCTTGGCACCACCGAATTGACGCGCCTTGCAGAACAGTTCGGCGAGGTTGGCGTCACTGACCCGCTGCCAATGATCATTGCTGGGTACAACGGGGGTGCTGACGCTGTGGGTCGATGGGTTGAAAACTACGAGCCGGCCATGAGCACAAGTCGCCTCTCCGACTGGTCCACGCGGCCCACGGCGGATGTTTGGGCCGAGTTCATCGGATACGGTGAGACTCGAAAGTACGTCCGCCGGGTTCTTGGATACCTCCAGATGTATCGCCTCGCCTACGGCGACCCCGACCAGCCTGACCAAGCGCCCTGATCGAGCGCGACCGGCACCATGGCAAGCGGCTTGGCTGCGTCCGCCATCATCGAATCGAGCAACACGGAATCCCCACCCAACAGTGTGCTCATGTGTTCGGTCACGGTCCGAGCCTGACCGCCCAGCATCTGATTCACGACCGCCAACGCTGGAGGGTCAAACCGTATCGGTAGCGACTTGATGCGTTGACCCTCGATTTCGGCGAAGGTTGCCGCGCGCGCTACCGCCTCAGGCAGCGAGCCCATCCGGTCCACAAGTCCGTGCTCAAGCGCTTGGGTACCGGTCCACACACGGCCCTGCGCAACCGCCTCTACCGACGCGGCGTCCATTCCGCGTCCTGTTGCGACCACGTCAATGAACCGCGCATACACGCGCTTGAGGCTGGCCCTGAACCGATGCCGCTGCTCTGGATTGAAGGGTGCTTCTGGAGAGAGCAATCCGGGGTCTGGAGCCGGACCCATCCACGTCGTGTGGACCCCCAATCGCGCGAGGGCCTTTCCAAGCACCACCTTTCCACCGACAACGCCGATAGAGCCCGTAATGGTGGACGGGTGAGCCAGAATCTCACGGGCGACGGCAGAGATGTAGTAGCCTCCGCTGGCGGCCACATTGCCCATGACAGCGACGACCGGCTTTCGCGCATCGAGGGCCATGACCGACCGTGCAATCAAATCACTCGCAAGCGCGCTGCCCCCCGGGCTGTTGACCGCCAGCACCACGGCCTTCACCGCGTCCTGATCCGCGAGCTCATCCAGCGTCTTGACGACCTCATCGGATGCGATCACCCGCTTTTTGCGGGGCATTTGAGACCGACGCTCGACAACCGGTCCGTCGAGGTGGACCACCGCAACAAGTGCAGGTTTTCGTCGAACCGCGGGAAGTCTGCGCATCAACCTACGGAGCCGTGCGTAGGCCAACAGGTCCGTCTCACGCGGCTCACCCTCTAAACGCTCTTTCCACGCGTCGTGTATTTCATCGGCGTACGCCACAGCGTCGATCATCCCACGCTTCTGCGCCTCAGACGCGCTCACCGGCGAGGCCTCCATTGCGGCCTTGACGGCGTCAATAGACACGTCTCTATCCACGGCAATGGTCCTACAGAGCCGAGCGTGGAGGTCGCCGAGCAAATGATCCATGGCCTCACGGTTCTGCGGTGTGGGGAGGCTTCGTGTGTACGCCTCACCAAAGCTCTTGTAGGCGCCGGCACTCTCAAAATCAACGATGACGTCATGGCGAGCAAACGCAGCGCCAAAGAAGCGAACCGGCGTGGCGACTCCTTGGAGGTACAGTTCACCGGCTGGGCTCATGCTGGCTTCACTGCACGCGCCTGCAAGAATCAGCTCTCGGTCGCTGCATGAATCAAGGTGGCACTGGACAAATTTTCCTGACTCGCGAAGCGCCAAAATGGCATCGTGCAACTCGTACAACTGGCTCCACCCCAGCGCCAGTCCCCGCAACTCTAAACGGAGTCCACGAATCTTGTCATCGTCCGTCGCATCGCGGAGCCCCTCAAGGATCCGTTGGTAGATTTTAGGCTCAAGACCTTTGCGGCCAGCGCTCAAGGTCAACACAAGCACCGATCGTGCCCGCCTCTTCAGGCGCAACAAAAGCGTCACAAGAATGCGAACTGGCAGCACCAGAAGTGTGAGAAGACTCAGAACAGGGATACGGATCATGGCACCTCCGAAGGAAGTGCTTCTACCCGATCCGAAGCCGAATGGCTTCTACGAGGCTTGGATGTCTGACTTGTTGACCTCGAAAGAACTTGCGATGTTTGAGAATGCGCCGGAGGATGAACTGGTCGACCTCGCCATTGATCTCGATGTACCCATTCCGGCAGAAATCAACCGAACAGGATTGCTCAACGCTTGTGTGCAGAATCTCGCCGATCTGGCTGAGCGAGAGGGTTTACCGTTCTCCGATTACGACAGGTCCGACCTTGAAGATCTGGATGAGTGGGAACTGGACGCCATTGCTGCACTCCACGGCATCGACTCGTCCTTGGGGATGGAAAAGAAGGTGACTCTTGTCCTCAAGACGGGAAAGAAGAAGTATAAAATGTGGCGAAAGCACCGTCCAAAGTCACAAATACCGATCTACCTTCCGATGTTTCTTGCAGCGGTCGCTCGGCACCTTGTGCACCGAAAAAGCTGAATCGGGACGGGCTCTCGCAAACCCGATATGCTTAAGCCACGTACGGAGAGAGACCCATGGCCACCAAAGTCTGCCCCAGTTGCGGAGACGACGTTCCTATCGTGGCTCCACGATGCAAATCGTGTTTCCACGATTTTAACGAGGAGCCCGAAACTCAAAAGAATGGAACCATGGGATTGTTGGTTCTTTTTGCCGCGATGGCCCTCGTTGGTGCCAGTGTATTTTACTACCTCCATACGCAGGTGGCGGCTGAGCGAGTCGTGGTCGAAGAAGAAACGCAAACCATCATCATCACTCGAAAGTCTGCCGCCAAGACCGAAGCAACCCGCATCGACTTCGCAGACATCACACGCATCGAATACGTGCTTGGCGGTGAGACGGCCACCTACGAGATTGTGGCTGTGACCACCGACGACAAGCGGTACGTCGTGAAGGCCTCCGATGACTCGCCCTTGGACGGGCATGCCGAACAAGTTTCGAGGACAGTCGAGAAACCGCTTGAGCGGGTGAAAAACGTCCGTACATTCGTGGACTGAGCCGTGGCAGCTTTCGGTTCTCCAGACATCGCAATCGACCTTGGAACATCGAACACTCTGGTCGTGGTTCGTGGCAAGGGGATCGTCGTGGATGAACCCTCTGTGGTGGCTGTAGAACGCTTAGGGGGGGCTCAACGGGTTGTGGCCGTTGGGCACAATGCCAAGCAGATGATTGGCCGCACCCCCGAAAATATCGAGGCGATTCACCCGATCAAAGACGGCGTAATTGTGGACTTTGACCTCGCCGAGGCGCTTCTTCGCAGTTGCATCGAACGCGCCTTGGGCGCGCGCCCCTTTGTTAAACCTCGAGTGGTGGTGTGTGTGCCCAATCGCCTTCAAGATGTTGAACGGAGAGCCATTCAGGATGCCGCCCGATCGGTAGGCGCCAAAGAGGTCTTCTTGGTTGGCAAGCCCATTGCGGCCGCGATCGGGTCGGCAATGCCAATCGAACGCCCGCTTGGCAACATGGTGATCGATGTCGGTGGCGGCACCACCGAGATTGGCATCATCAGCCTCGGTGGCGTGGTCGTGACTCGTTCCACTCAAGTGGGTGGCAATCATTTTGACCATGCCATCACCGAGTGGATCAAGCGGACGCACAATGTGTTGGTCGGGCGGCGCACGTCGGAAGACACCAAGTTGAAGGTAGGCTGTGCCGTTGTGTCGCACGAACCGAAGCAAGCGCATGTCACCGGCCGAGACTTGGCCAGTGGGATCCCGCGAGAGATTCAGATTTCCAGCGATGATGTGTCCGAGGCCCTTCAAGAGTGCCTCCAGCAGGTTGTCGAGTGCCTTCGCGATACTCTCAAAGAGAGCCCACCGGAACTGGCCGCTGACATCACCGAACAAGGCATGGTGCTGTGCGGGGGTTCCGCACTTCTGCCCGGGCTCGACCGCTACTTACGCGATCGAACGGGTCTCCCAATTGTCATCTCCGAGGACCCTCGCCGAAGCGCGGCCCTCGGCGCCGGTCGACTCCTCGATGATCAGGCGACGCTGAGCCGAGTCGCCCTGTAGCGGGGCGTTAAATCTCTGGTGGACCAACAGTGCGAGCCTCGCAACGACCGGGCCCAGCAGCGTGCAAATTATGGCGACCTCGATGAGCCACCTATAAGCCTCCCCCATGCACACTAAAACCACTCCACTCGCTGCTCGGATGCGTCCCGTCAACATCGACGAGATTGTGGGCCAGCGCCACATCATCGGCGCACAGTCGCCTCTCCGATCCGCGCTTGGCCGAGGGGAATTGCCCAGCCTGCTGCTGTGGGGCCCTCCGGGATGCGGAAAGACGACGCTCGCACGCCTGCTCGCCGCCCACGCCGACCTCAAGTTCATTCAACTGTCCGCAGTCATGGATGGCATCAAAGAATTGAGGCAGGTGTTCGACCGGGTCCGAGACGCTCGAACCCTCGAGCGCAAAGGTACGCTGCTGTTTATCGACGAGATCCACCGTTGGAACAAAGCGCAACAGGACGCCCTTCTGCCGCACGTTGAAGAGGGTACCGTTGTGCTCGTTGGTGCCACAACCGAGAATCCGGGCTTTCAGGTCATACCTGCCCTTCGTTCACGCAGTTGGATGCTTACACTTGAATCGCTGTCCGATGAAGACCTCGTAATTTTGCTCGAACGCGCCTTGTCAGACGGTGAACGCGGACTTGGGTCCCGTTCCTTGCGCCTCGAACGCGATGCACTGTTCGCTATCGCACGAACATCGTCGGGCGATGCGAGGCGCGCATTGGCCACCCTTGAGCGGGTGGCTGCGGGTCTGGACGAAGCCAGCATGCACAGCCTTGAAGCCATTCGGAAGCACCTGAGTGGTCCCGATCTTCTCCACGACAGAGACGGCGACAGTCACTACGATCTTGCGAGCGCTCTCATCAAGAGTCTCCGTGGATCGGACCCGGATGCCGCACTGTACTGGGTCGCACGCCTCATCGAGGGCGGCGAAGATCCGATGTTCATCGCCAGAAGGCTCATTATTTTTGCCAGTGAAGACATCGGAAATGCAGATCCCAGAGCGTTGACGCTGGCGGTGAGCACAATGCAGGGCGTGCACAACGTCGGCATGCCCGAAGGTCGCATTTTGCTTGGCCAAGCGGTGACGTATTTGGCAACGGCTCCAAAATCGAACGCCGCCTACAGTGCCATCAATGCAGCCATCGACACCGTTCGAAACACTGGCCCCCTGCCCGTCCCTGCCCACTTACGCAATGCCCCAACAGCCTTCGCCAAACAGCAAGGACACGGGAACGGCTACCTCTATCCGCACGACCATCCGCACCACATTGTGGAGCAGCGGTACCTGCCGGAGTCCATGGGCGATGTCGCGTTTTATCAACCCACCAACCACGGTGCGGAACGCGTCATCCGCGAGCGCATCGCTTGGTGGCACGACACGATCGCAAAGCGAAAATAGCGGCTTGATCCAAAAAAACCGCCTCTGAGGCTCAGACCTCAGAGGCGGTTTGTAAGGGGCGGGCAGCGATAACCTACTCTCCCACAGGGTCACCCCTGCAGTACCATCGGCGCCATAGAGCTTAACTTCCGTGTTCGGGATGGGAACGGGTGGGTCCTCTTGGCTGTCGTCACTACCCAAAGCTTATCGCACAGGTGACACCGTACGAAAAGGGTACGTAAATGAATGTAGTCGACACAATATCTGCAACATCGATTTCCAAGACAATGTCTTAGAGGAAACCAAACGGGCAATTAGTACCGGTTAGCTGAACACATTGCTGTGCTTACACACCCGGCCTATCAACCTAGTAGTCTTCTAGGGCCCTTCAGGGAGAACTAATCTTGAGGGGGGCTTCCCACTTAGATGCTTTCAGCGGTTATCCCCTCCACACATGGCTACCCAGCGTTTACCGTTGGCACGATAACTGGCACACCAGAGG
>DEBL01000333.1 GCA_002348535.1 Deltaproteobacteria bacterium UBA2957
TGGACCGCTCTGCATACGCCGTCGGAGTGTCGCTCAAAGCCGGTTTCACACGGTGAGTGGCATCCCATGGAAACAAGCAGACCGGCTGCAACGGCGGCGCAATGGCTTCGCATCTCAGACCCCCCCGATTAGCGAACACGAACGTTTCGATAGTTCTTATCTCTTTTGAAAACGCGAGTGGAGTGAAACTGCCCAATGTGGGTCAAAAGGAGACCCGTTACACTCTTGGTCATGAACAACATCGCTGCGATCGTTGCGCTGGTGTGCGGGGTCGGATGTGCCGCTGCACCGGATACCGTCAATCAGATGCAGAAGACCACGCCGTGGTCGGCACCCGACCAATGGGGGCCTCTTGATGTGGGTGCGGCCACGATGCGATGGGTGGATGCACGAGGGAAACCAATGGTTGCGGAGGTTTGGTTTCCGGCCGTCGCTGAGGCGACGGATATGCCGAAGCCCTATCCCCCAATGGCCATAAGCGGAGAGGCCTTTCGCGGGGTGGCATGGGATGACCGCTATGGTCCGTATCCGCTGGTTGCGTTTTCCCATGGGTACGGTGGGGTCCGATTCCAGTCGTTGTATCTCACGGAGTTCCTCGCGAGTCATGGGTTCGTGGTGGTGAGCCCTGACCATACGCACAACACGTTTTTGGACCTCAATGACGACCATCTCATTGACATCGTTGTGCAGCGCCCGGGCGATGTGATCGAATCCGTGAACGAGCTCTTGAGCCGTTCCAGGGATCCGGAAGATCGGTTCGGTGGGCTGGTCGATGGCAATCAGTACGCGGTCTTGGGCCATTCGTTTGGCGGCTTGACGTCGATGATGGTTGGCGGCGGCCGGCTAAACATTGAGGGCCTGCTTGCGCGGTGCGATAGCGGTCGTGGACGACTCTGCAGTACTCTGACGCAGTTGACGGAACAGCACCTCGAGGGGCATCAAATGCGGGATCCTCGGGCGGTGGTGACCGTACCGATGTCGCCGGGCCTTTGGTACGCATTCGGTTCGGACGGCGAGACCGCGCCTGGCCTCGAAGGCGTTCAGAACCCACTGGTGCTGGGTGGCGATGCGGACCCCGTGTTGAGCTTTGATGAAGAAATTGTTCCTTCCTTTTCGAACATGGCCGCGCCGAAGACCCTCGTGAGCTTTCATCAGACGGGCCACTATGCGTTCTCAAACATGTGCGACCTTGCGCCATTTTTTACCGACGAGTGCACTAGCGACGAGCAGACGTGGGCGAATGTCGAGCGTGTGCAACAGCAAAGCCGGACCGTGGTATTGGCGCACATTCGCTCATTGTTGAATGGGGAAGCCAAGGATGCGCCGTACCGCGCTGAAGAATGGTTGGCTGGGGTCACCGGTGTGACGGTGGACACGGAGCGATAACCACCCACTGCAGCGCTTTGGTCACTGTGGAATTGCGCCGACAACTGGATTAGGTGTCCGTCATCCAATGGAGGGTGTCACCGTGAATCGTTCCTTATTGACTGCTGTTGTTGCGTTCGCCGCAACTGGAATTCTCGCCTGTGGGGGCGACACCCCCACTGAATCGACTGAAGGCGCCGCGACGCCTGCAGCACCTCCAGCTGCGCAGCCTGAGGCCGCGCCGAAAGCAGACGGTGCACCGGCAGCGGATCCGTACCGTGTTCAGGCCGAAGCATTGGTGGCCGCGATTGATGAAGGCAAATCCGCAGACGAGGTGCTGAAACTCGCCGATGAACTCACCCATACCGGGCTGTCGATGCTGCCTGCGATGGTTGAGCAATACCCGGTGTGCAAGGGGTATCTGGATGCCATTACGGCTGTGGGCAAGACGCTGAGAGACTTGCCCATCGAGGAAATCGAATCCGGCTATCATCAAGACGGTAAGCTTCCCAAGATGCCTTCTGCTGAGTGCTACCACGGCAAGGACTTGGTCGTTCATCCAGCCACCGTCTCTGCCTTGGCAAAGGCGGGCCTGTCGACCGATGAGGAGCGGCGAAGCGCGAAAGGTGAAATCGTCGAGGTCCTCGGCCACTTGACCGCGATTGAGCCAACCGATGCGGGTGCCAAATAAACAGTTTTCGTCCGTGGGCTACGGCAAGCAGCCGAGGCCCATGGTTGATGATCGCAGCGACATTGGTGCTGACAGGAATGTCGGCCTCGGTCAAGGTCGCGCGGGTTGAGCTGGACACGCTGGACATTGTGGTCTGGCGGTCGGTCTTTGCGATTCCGCTGAGTTGGTGGTGGGCGAGGGGGGTAAGCCTCCGAATCGCTCGTCCAGCAATGATGGCTGTGCGAGTGGGGTTGGGCTTCGCCGCAATGCTGTGTTTTTTCACGGCGCTCAAGGGGCTTCCACTCGCCGATACCACAATGATCACCAAGCTTCAGCCGGTCCTGATCGCTCTGGGTGCCCCGCTGGTCTTGGGGGCGAACGAACGAGCAGATCCGAAGCTCTGGGGACTGCTCTTGGTGGGGTTGCTGGGCACCGCAATTTTGGTTGCACCCGGTGCAATCGAGGGCAGCGTGTGGGGACTGTGGGCCCTTGCCTCGAGTGTGTTCTCGGCCGGCGCTCACATTGCACTGCGAGGCCTCAAAGATGAACATTCTGGCGTGGTCGTCTTTTGGCTTCAGGTGTCGGTTTGTTTGATGGCGCTTGGACTCGTGTTCATCACCAAGGGTGGTTTAACGCTACCTTCAAGTCATTTATGGCCCATTCTGGCCGCCGTTGCGTTGTTCGCGACGGGTGGCCAGATGTTGATGACAATGGCTTACGCTGCGGACGCAGCCAGTCGGGTGGCTGCCGTGCGATTCATCGGTCCAGTCTGGGGGATCGCGGGTGATGTCTTCTTTTTTGGAGGCTGGCCACAGCTCCACGTTTGGATTGGGGGCATCATCGTGGTCACCGCTGGCGTGTTGGTCACCCGAACGGCGACGCGGTGAGCTGCATTGAGGTGAACCGAATGGAGTAGGGGCTGGTCACCGCATTCCTTCTCGCATACACAGAACCAAGGAGACGTTGTGCCTTTATTTCCTGTGCCGATAGACTTGCCGCCGGATGTTGTTGAGCTTCGGTCCGGTGATGTTGATGGGGACGGTATCGCCGATCTGGTCGCCGTTGAGCGGAAACGTGGTTCTCCCGGCCCTGACTCGATGGCTGTGAGTGTCCTTACATTCGAAGATGGGGGAAAGGTGGCCGACCAGTGGCGGGTCGATCTCGGAACCCGGCCGCTGCTTCTCGACATAGAGTCTGGGCTTTGGGCGTTGGCCGCAGACGGCATTTACTCGGTGAACCGTGCCGGGCTGCACCGAGTTGTCGACGTGGTCACTCCACTGCAAGGCCTCGGTGATACCACTCCAGTGTTCGCCGATGTCTTCGTCGATCTCGAAGCCGATGGTATCGCTGAGGCGGTGGTATCCCGAGGAGGCGTGGTGCGTGTTGTCGGTGTCGATGGGCGAGAGCGCGCCCGTGTTCGGGGGAAGCACCGCGGCGAACTCGAGGTCCGCGGTCGCGGAGGGGTTCGCATTGTCAGTGCCGCAGTTTCTCCAGATTGGCGCATTGACGACATCGATGGCGATGGGATCGGCGACTTGTTGCTGCCGAGTGGTGACCGGCTGACTGCGGTGCCGATTACCGCCGACGGGTCCGGTCCGCCGTATAGTGTTTCACTTCCACTGAACATAAATCCACGCCGACCGGAGGGATCCCGCAAGCAAAACGAAACGCGGAAAGATGTCGTATCGGTTTGGCTCCGCGACATGGACGGCGACGGCCGAACGGACTTCGCGGCTCAGTTGTGGGTCACCGAGGGCAGCTGGATGGGTGCTGAGGGGGAACTGGTCTACGCCCGGGGCACCGGTTCCGGCTTTGGGCCACTGCAACGTATGCCCAGCGACAATGCGGTGCTGTTGGTGCGCGTTCTTGACCTCGACGCGGACGGAGACGTGGAAATCGCCACGGCGGAGATTGACTTTGGTGTCGGGAACTTGACCCGCGCAATGTTGACTCAGAAGATTCGGGTCGATGTGCACTTTCGCGAGATGGATGCCGCTCGGTACCGCCCAGTGGCCGAACTCCACAGTGTAGTGGTTCCGGTTGGGAACGATCGGGACCCGCCCGTAAAGATGGAGCACGACGTAACGGGAGACGGTATTGCGGACCTTGTGACCTCCCAAGACTCTACGCGGGTTGAGGTGTTCGAGGGGACCGGATCGGGGTACTCTGACGAGCCGGTGGCGGCGGTCGATGTTGGGTTTGGGCAAGG
>DEBL01000254.1 GCA_002348535.1 Deltaproteobacteria bacterium UBA2957
GAAGTGGTTTACCCAAAACACACCCAAGACCGTCCGCGGGCCAGTGAAGCTAACCGTCGCAATTCCGGGTCTAACCGTTGGAGAAGAGCAGATTGATGTCTGGCTCAACACTGTGGCGGGCCGTGCCAACCTCGCGCCCGCTGAAGCTGCGCGTTGGGTACATCATTTGGATGGCCGCGACGTCGGGGGGCGCAGGGTTACCGTCGAGGTAGCGTTGAAGCACGGCGAGGAATTGCCCAAGGTTTCCCGCAACGACCGGATGCGCAGACCAACTCGAAATCGTCAATGCTGGCTTCCGCATATCGACCATGAGGCGCACTACTCGGCCACTCCGCGGTCGGTAGCCCAGCAACACGCCAAGTTGTTTTCGGGTCTGCAGGTCGTATTCGACCCACATTGTGGCGCCGGTGGGGACGCAATTGCCATGGCGCAAGGTGGACTTCGAGTCGTGGCCTCTGATATCAATCCTGACCGATTGGAAATCGCGCGACGCAATGCAGTCCACTTTGGAGTCAACGATGCCATCGAGTTTCACTGTGGGGATGCTGTTTCCGTCGGGCGAGAGCATGGCGTTACGCATGCCGATGCCGGACTGTTTCTTGATCCGCCGTGGGGCGGTGTCGACTGGAAGGCGTCAGAGGCTCATCACCGTCAGTTTCTAGAATCAATCGCAGCGCCCATGCGGGCATTTGCGTATTCGCGGTGTGTTTTAAAGCTGCCCCGAACCTTTGACTTGACGTCCCTCCCCGAATTTCCAAGCGGGTGGAATGTGTACCTTGGGTTGGATGTTGAGATGACTGAGCCGGTTGACCGCCTCAAAACGCTCGCTGCAGTATTGGTACGGGATTGACCTCTATCAAAACGGTGGCTCAACCTAGTGGCGTTTTAATCCGAAAACAAGCATATACGTTGGCCGGTTTGGGTTTCACTATTCCTAAACGTGTTACCGCCTACGAAAACATACCTAAAACCTATTTTTTCAACCAAAACACTCGACTCGTTCCGCCTCGACATGACGATCACTGCACCCAAACCCGATGATGTAGTCGTGCTCAGCGCAGACGACTGCCTTTATCACCGGGGTCCCCTCGCCTACACCGGTGTTCTATCCCTGACCGGAGATGCGCTTCGGTTCAACCCCACGAAGACCATCGACCGACTCACTGGGGCCGAAGACGTGTTGATCCCCATCGACACCATCACTGAACTGTCCTCCGGAGGGATCAATCACAACTTGGATGTGGTGACCACCGAGGGCACCCATCGCCTTTCCGGGCGCGGGGCGCTCCGCGTGCATGCGCGATTGGTGTCGCTGTTGGCCGAAGAGGACAGTCTCGAGGGCGAACCCCTCATGTTCGAACCCGGTGAGCGGGTGTTGCTACAAGGAAGAGCAGAGCACTTCGTAAACGACGTAATGGCAGTGAGGGGCGAACTCACTGTCACGGACCGTAGGTTCCGGTTCTTTTCCGGGTTGGGAATCGACCGGGTTTTTTGGAATTCGACAAAAATCGATGTCCCAATAACGGCCATTCAAAGTTGGGAGTTGAAGGGTCTTCGCCGCCGG
Organism: Deltaproteobacteria bacterium UBA2957; assembly: GCA_002348535.1. Classification (GTDB taxonomy): domain Bacteria; phylum Myxococcota_A; class UBA796; order UBA796; family UBA796; genus UBA796. Next base: position 1,565 of record DEBL01000254.1, read on the forward strand.
CTCCATCTGCAACTTCCGGACACCGATGTGATCGTCGGTGGCGCGCTAACCAGCCAGTTATTCAACATTCTAGAGCTCCTCCTCGGCGAGGAAGATGATTCGCAGGTCGCGGATGAACTGGCCTTGGACACTTGGGAAGTGTCGCTTCGGCGCGGGCCCATCGCGCATCCGGGCGAACTTCTGTTTACCGTCACCCACATGCAGTTCACGCCGACCAGTGTCCTCGACACAATCGTCGGCGTGAAGCCGATCCGATTTGCCATTCGAGACATCACTCGCATTTCCATTCGTGGATGGCCTGAGCGAAAACTAATCATCCGCGTGGGGCACGAAGTTTTCGCATTCAACGTAGCGGACGTCCAAGACCGATTCGAGGCGATTCGGCACCTCGTTCGCGACCGACATTACCAACTTGCCGTTCGCGGACAGGGTGGGCCCCCACGGTACCAGACCACGGTGGATAGTTGGTCGACGAAGGTTGGATACCAGCATGGTGACCAGATCGTGATCGGCACCTTCGTAATGGAGCAGGTCAGTGAGTTCGAAGTGCGGTTCGGGTGGCTTCTTCTCCTCCGAACCCGCGTTCTCTTCTTGCCCCTCGGCGGGCCCGCCTCGCGCGAGAAGCAGATGGAGTTCCCACTCGAAGAGGTCTGCCGCCTCGATGGCGGTCCCCGGAGTCGGCAGGACCAAATTTTAATGTCCACCGACAAGGGCCGCGCGCGGTATTTAATCAGTGATCGCGACGGCGTTGTTGAGGATTTTTGGAGCCAATGCCGGTCCCCTACACGCATTCTCGCGTGGGAAACGTTGGGCCCACGCTCCACATCGCGCATCATGGGTAAGTGCCGGTTTATCCGAATCATGACTCATGGGGACACGGTCGTTGATTTGAGTCCCGGGATGACGGTAGAGCACCCTTCTGGCGTGGCCATCGTCCTTCCGGGAGAGCCGGGAAGTTCGGTGCCCATTGACACGTGGGTCACCGTCGAAATTGGTCAATCGGAAGGCATCTACCAGCTTGACTCAAAGGTTGTGCGATCGGTGCCGACACCGCTCGAGGGTGTGATTGCCAACCCAGAAGGCACCCACATGCTCATTGTGGACGTTCCCAATGAAGTCCGGGTTTACAACCAACGCGAAGGATACCGGGTAACCACCGAGGTTCACCTAAAGGCGCAAATGCTGGCGCAAACGGCAGATGGAGGGAGTTGGATGGCTACCGGAGAGACCTTCGACGGCACCATCGTTGACCTTTCCATCGGCGGCTGCGCGATGGATTCTGGTCATGAACTCGCCGCCGGCAATCGAATCAACCTGAACTTGCCACTGCTCGACCAATGGGTGGACCTTCGCGCCACCTGTGTGCGCCTCACGCATACCGGGTCTTCCGGCAAAGCTGTGCGTTACGGCCTCGAGTTTCGGGAACTAAGCATGGCCCAAGAGGACATCCTCCACAAGGCGGTGTTGGCGATGCAGCGCGAAGTGCTTTCTGACGATGAAGACGGAGATGGCATGGACACCGAAGACGGCGAATAGCCCCGGGCCCACATGCCGATTTCATCGGCGCTCCCGAATCCCAATGACATCCCAGTCACCGGGGCGTATGATTTGGTCTCACGCTTGCTGAGGTCAGTATGCCCGTAAACTTTAAGGTGGTCTCACCCGTCGACGGATCCGTGTTCATTGAACGCCCGGAGGCCACACCCGCGCAAATAGCCCGGGCACTCGATGTCGCTCAATCCGCTGTACGCGGATGGGCCGCTGCGTCTATCGACGATCGAATTCAGGTCGTCTCAAAGGCCATGGAATGGATGGTTGGTCACCGGGACGAAATCGCGCGCAGCATAACAATGTGCATGGGGCGCCCCATCCGATGGACGGGTGGCGAGGTGGATGGCATGGTGGACCGCGCCAAATACATGATGAACATTGCGGGCTCTTCCCTCGCCGATATTGACCCCGGCCCCAAGCGTGGCTTTCGGCGTTTCGTTCGCAGAGAGCCGATCGGTGTGGTACTTGTGCTGTCGCCGTGGAACTACCCTTACCTCACAGCCGTCAATGCCGTGGTTCCCGCTTTGCTCGCCGGGAACTCCGTCTTGCTGAAACACAGCGACCAAACCCCACTCGCAGCCGAGCATTTCCGTGACGCGTTCGGGGAGGCCGGCCTGCCTGCCGGAGTGTTCCAAATCCTGCACATGAACCACGACGCAACGCATCAGGTCTTGGGCGACGACTGCATTGACCATGTCTGCTTTACCGGGTCGGTTGCCGGTGGAATCGCGGTGAACCAAGCCCTAGCGGCACGAACAGGCCGAAAGCGGTTCATTAACTCCGGCCTCGAACTCGGGGGAAATGACCCTGCTTATGTGCGGACTGATGCCGACATCGAACACGCAGCAATCAATATTGTCGAAGGGGTTGTGTTTAATTCCGGTCAGTCGTGCTGCGGCATTGAGCGGATATATGTGCATGATTCGGTGTACGACCGGTTTATCGACGCGGCCATCGCCGCCGTGGACACCTGGAAGCTTGGCGATCCGCGCGAAGAAACCACCACCCTCGGCCCCGTTGTACGGCAGCGCAATGCCGATGCGATCCGACGTCACGTCACGGAAGCCATCGAGGCCGGGGCCCGCCCTCTCATCGATACGGCGGCGTGGTTGCAAGACAGGGCAGATTCGCCCTACTTGGCCCCCCAGTTGCTTGCCAATGTTGATCACTCAATGGCCATCATGCAAGACGAAACCTTCGGACCCTGCGCCGGCATAATGCGCGTCCATAGCGATGAAGAGGCCGTCGATTTGATGAACGACTCCGCCTTCGGATTGACCGCATCGGTTTGGACTGCCGATGAGGCTGCCGCAATCGCGATTGGCACACAGCTGGAAACAGGGACCGTGTTCCAGAACCGCTGCGATTATCTGGATCCATCCTTGGCGTGGACGGGAGTGAAACATTCCGGACGCGGCACGACCCTTTCATCCATCGGGTTTGAACATCTCACAAGGCCGAAATCGTTTCATCTGCGAACCAAGGTGAGTTCATGAGCATCTCCACAGCGACCAACTGGAACTACCCAACCGCTGTACGGTTCGGCCCCGGGCGAATCCGTGAGCTTGGCGATGCGTGTCAATCGCTTGGCATCGTTAACCCACTGTTGGTGACTGACTCTGGCCTATCGAAGCTCCCCCTATTCGACGAAGTTTGCCACGCAGCGCAGCGACATAGCGGCCAGGTGGGGACGTTTACGGACATTGAAGCCAACCCTACAGGGCAACACGTCGATGCGGGCGTTCGCGTGTTTCGTGCCGGTGGGCATGATGGGGTCATCGCACTTGGGGGCGGAAGTGCGCTAGACGCGGCAAAGGCCATCGCGCTGATGGTTGGACAACAGCGCCCCCTCTGGGAGTTTGAGGATGTGGGTGACAACTGGACCCGCGTCGACCCCTCTGGAATGGTTCCAGTCGTCGCTGTGCCCACGACGTCAGGGACAGGGTCCGAAGTTGGCCGTGCCTCGGTCATCACAGACACCTCGAATCATACGAAAAAAATCATCTTTCATCCAAAAATGCTTCCTCCCGTGGTCATCGCCGATCCGGAACTGACCCTCGGCCTCCCGCGCCAACTGACCGCGACCGTGGGTATGGACGCCTTGTCTCACAATCTGGAGGCTTTTTGCGCTCCAGGCAATCACCCGATGGCCGACGGCATCGCCCTCGAAGGGATGCGGCTCATCGCAATGCACCTCGCCACCGCCGTCGCAGAACCCGCTAATATTGAGGCGCGGAGCGGGATGATGATCGCCTCGATGATGGGGGCGACGGCGTTTCAGAAAGGTCTCGGAGCCATGCACAGCATGGCCCACGTTGTTGGGGGCCAACTAAACGCGCACCATGGGGAAACCATCGCCGTCGTGATGCCCTACGTGCTCCGGGCAAACCAGAACGCGATTCATGACCGTTTGGGTCGCCTTTCGCGGCACATTGACTTGGGGTCTCCAACATTCAGCGCCTTTGTCGACTGGGTCCTTGGTCTTCGTGACGCTTTTGGCATCCCCGACACACTCGCCAGCCTTGGTGTGCAGGAGCATCATGTGAAGGGATTCGCGACCGCTGCGGTTGCCGACCCAAGCACTGGAACCAACCCCATACCCTTTGCAGCCTCCGACTTTGAACGGCTCTTTGCCGATGCGATCTCCGGCTTCGGTTCCTAATCCTGTCACCGATGCCCGCCTCCTGAATCGGAGAAACCGATGACGAGCCTTTTTTTCTTCGTTCTTGCCTTCGCCTGCTCCACGTCCAAACCCGGAGGCGACACCTCGTCAGCCGAAACCGAAACCACGCTTCGTCCCGTGGGCACCCCGTCTGATCACGCTTGTCCCGCGATGGAATCGACAAACACCGGCAGCTTCTCCAGTGGCGGCGAAGAACGCACGGTGACAATGGTAGTGCCGGATAGTCCAACCGAAGGCATGCCCTTGATATTCTTTTTCCACGGCTTGCTAGACCCGGGATCCACCCCCCGACCAACGGCGTATTTAGCCAGCGCGTTGGGTCTTCAGCAGCGAGCAAATGACCTGGGTGTGGTATTCGCACTCCCTCAGTCTGGTGTGCTCTCAAGGCTGGGCATCCAGTTCTTCATGTGGGATGTCGAGGACGGGGAAAGTGCCGATGTTCAGTTGTTCGACGACATCCGATCGTGCGCGTCGACGAATCTGGGGGTCGACATGGCCCGTGTCCACGCTGTCGGAAACAGCGGCGGCGGCTTGTTCACAACGATGGTTGTGCGAGAACGGTCCGATGCATTGGCCTCCATGGTGGAAATATCAGGTGGAAGCGACATCGACATGCTCACCTTTGAATCGCCGCTATCAGCCTATGAAACACCGGAAGTTGCGGTTCCTTCATTGGTAATTTCAGGAGGAGAAAATGATGAATGGCCCGGCGGCGGCCTAACGCTTGTCGATTTTGAGGCCGCGAGTGACGCGTTAGCGGACCAACTGGCAGCCGATGGCAACTATGTCGTGCGATGTCATCATTCCCTCGGGCATTCGATCCCCATGGCCGCGATCACGGCAGTGGAACTGTGGACGCAATCCCACGTCTTCAACCACACCTCGACGGTTCAAGAAGCTGGAGTGGAGTCGTTTGAGGAACTGTCCGACTGGTGTGCAGAACACAGCTAATCCAATGGAACTTCGACCCAGTCATCGGCCTCCACAAACCAAACTTCAAACTTCGGTGCGACTTCCAAACTCAAGGCCTTTTTTACGCCGTCAACATACACACGCCCTTGATGCGCGTAGGTTTGAGCAACCGCCTGAAGTGTACGACCCTTGAGTGCGGTTGTCTTGAAGTCAACGACCCGCAGTGGGCCGTTGGTCCGATCACGGCACACCATATCAATGGTTCCGGACCACCCCACGAGCGGTCCATCCGCGGTGTCAGAATGGAGAAGCATCGGCACCTCCATCCCCACAATTTCGAGCTGCTGAAACCGACCCACAAGCCTGCCCCGACCAAGCGATGATACAAGCTGGCGTCCGCGTCGGACCGCAGCCGCGGAGATCGGAACAGCACCGCACACGCTTGTCGATGCCCGCTGAAACCGTTCGGTTAGGGTCCCAGTGTCGATGGCACCGTGTCGAGGAAAATCTTCGAACATGCGGTGAACAATCGTTCCAATCACCATCGAATCGCGGGCAGTCACTCGCCCGCCTCCACCTCCCGAAATCCGAGGTTCGGGATTCGCGAGTGATGCCGCGCTGGATGGGCCTTTCAATAAAGGGCGATTCATCCGATTCTTCGCCTTGATGAGCGCTTCCGGTCCGATGACCTCACCCCTTTGAATGGTCTCATCATTTGACCGGCGATTCGGATTCAACCCGTTGTTCGCAAGGCCAAGAAGGTGCCAAGTGAGACCCGATGACTGAACCACACCATCCGTAGATGCGGTGTCGGCTAAGCTGGCAATGCAAGGGAGCGAAGGAGCTCGGTTGGCCCAAAGATCGGCCAACATTTTCGCACGGTGGGGCCCCCTCATGACGGTGGGCCATGTGCCCGACAAAACGAGCCGGTCTCGTGCGCGAGTCATGGCAACGTATACAAGCCGGATCCGCTCGGCCTGAGTCACCACTTCTGAGCGCCGCCAAACAGCATCAAAGCCAAGCGGCCAGAATCCGAACAACTGAATCCCCCAAGCATCATCGACTGCCGTCCCCGTTGGTCGGCTTGTGGGTCGGAGCCCGTGGTGCAGGTCCATGATGTATGTGTGCTCGAAGGCAAGACCTTTGGATTTGTGAATTGTCATTAGCCGCACCACACCTTCTCGAGAATTAGGCCGGGCTTCCTCGGCCTCTTGTTGTCGAGATACTGCCTCGCGAAGGCTACGAAGCAGCGCAGTCGTGTCGCCGCCCGTCGCCTCCATCACATTTGTCAGATTTCGAAAGAAGAGTTCGAGGTTCGCGACCCGATACTCGGCTTGGTACGCCGTAGAGGCGTATACCTCTGGCACGAGTTCTTCTCGCAACCTTCCCAACCATTCATCGAAGGGGGTGACCTCGAAATCTGTCCGAAGTTGGTCGACCTTTACCGCTGCATCAAGCAGGCGAAGGGCCCAAAGCGGAAGCTGCCGGGTCGTTTGAACGACATTCTCCTCCAACGATTCAACCGCCCGATGGATGGCGCCCGATGCGCGTTCCACCGATCCTACTGATCCGAGCTCGGCCCAAAGGCGGGGCAACTCTGCAATCCAGAGCGGTATCAGTGCCTCGGCAGGGACTTGAATTGCAGCGGACCGGATGAACCCTAAAAACCCCAAGGTGTCGAAGGGATCCAGTACCGCCCGAACCAGCGCCGCCGCCTCAACCACCTCACGCCGGCGAAAGTAGTTCCGATCTTTGGTGACTTCATGGGGAATCCCATGGGCGCGAAGGGCGCGCTGATACACGCCGATATCGGTCATCGAACGAAACAGCACGCCGACCTCGGCGAGGTCGCAGCCTTGACCACGGAGCCTCGACAAATCCAACGCGAGGGCCTCTGCTTCGATCTCACGGCCCCGCGAGACTCCTGTGTCGGGGTTCACCCTTCCATCGGCGACATCCCACGCCACCCACATGCATACTGGGTCACCCCGATCTCCCTCACCTCGGGCTGAAACGAGGGACTCGTATGCGGGCTGAACACCCTCAACCGGCCTCATAAGGTCGCTCATTACGGCGTCCACCTCACGCAGGATTGGCTGCGTCGAACGGAAGTTCTGCACCAAACCGTGCTCGCTTCCTCCGGCCTCGAGAACCTCGGCAACAAAACCTTCGTAGGCTCGAAGGTCAGCACTGCGCCAACCATAAATGGACTGCTTCGGGTCGCCGACGAGAAACAGACCGGGCCGACCGGAAATCGGCCCCCTCAACGCGAGATGGCGGACGAGATCGCATTGAACCCGGTCAGTGTCTTGGAACTCATCGACCAAAAGCTGATCCATGTCCGCAGTCACTGCGCGGGCGACACTGGCATTTTTCACCAGCTTCGATGCCCGCTTCAGCAGTTCGTTAAAGACCACAGCGCCCTGAGCGTGTAGACGACGGTGAACGCAACGCAGGATTGGTTCCACCACGGAAACACTGAGCCTGTAAGCGGCCTCGTCGACCCCAATTAAGCACGACAATCGGTGCCATGTACTTCGGGATGCCTCTGGGAACGCTTCGCCACAAAGAGCAAACGCTTCAGACTCAGCTTTACCTGCATCGCCTCGCCCCCAGGCCTTTGCAAGATGGGCCAAAAGATTCGGAGGAACGGTTCGCGCAACCAACGCCTGCGCATCCCCTATGGACATCCCACCAACCAAACCGTCACGGCACGCCTCTAATCCTGCAAGCAGCTTGGTGGCATTGCCCGCCCTCAATCCGGAGAACGCGCCGGCGATCTGGCTGATCGTGGCATGAATTGCGTTTCGAGTTTGGACCAACCATGCATCGACAGTTTCTTGGCCAAACGGGTCCGAGGCGAGGTTTTCCTCGGTCACACCCGCGAGGACGAGCGTTCGAGTTGCATCTTCTATATCGGCTGGTGTGACACCTCGCGCGAACAGGTCGATCACCGCCGAAGGGTCGGTGGTAAGCCAATTCGTAAGGTGCTCCTCGACAACCTCACGCACGGTATCCGTTACCGCATCCCCCGCAGCGTCCAGCTCAAAACTGGGATGGAGCTTGGCCTCGATCGGGAATTTCGCGAGGAGCCCACGGCAGTAGGCGTGAATTGTCCGTACCTTGAGGTGATCGAGAGCCTTGAGCAAGTGATGAGCCCGCTCCCTCGCCTTCGGGTCGAGCGCATTGCCGGGCAGTCCTTGTACGCCCTTGCCACGGGCGACCCCGTGGAGTGCATCAGCAACACGCTCGGCCATCTCCGCGGCTGCGGCCTCCGTGAATGTGATTGCCACGATACCGCTCATCACGCGCTGCGCGGCCCTCGCATCGGAGTCGAAGAGCGGAGCGATCCGATTCCACCCCACGGTCGTAGCCCACACCACTACCCGTGCAACGAGGGTTGCCGTTTTTCCCGTACCGGCGCCGGCACGCAAAACGACGGGGTGGTCGAACTCAGAACAGGCGACACGGCGAGCCTCTTGGTCGTGCTTCAATGCGTCCATCATCGAGCGCTCCCGCGAAACCACAGTCCAGAGAATGCACGACCTTCATCGCTTTCAGTCCTTCCAATGGCCGCATTCATGACCGCGTTGCGCACGCCAGAGTCTTCCACAGCACAGGCCTCCCGCACTCGGCAACTTCCACAGGCCCTTGGCTTTTTGTCGCGCGTGGCCTCACTCACGCGTGGAAACATGGTCCCCAGCCGAAGAGCGTCGTTAACTTCCGATAGGATTCGGTCCATTGCCTCCCCGGTTTCCGGGTCATCAGCGGAGAATGTGAATTCGCGTTGCGGCACCTCCAGAACGGGATTCACGTACAGATACCGACCCATGCTCCCTTCAACACTTCGGGCATACAGTGGTCCCTGCAGCATCTCTCCGCGCCGGACGGCTGCGACGGTCTTTTCGCGCCGAGTTGACTCTTTCTTGTGCGCTGTTGGAGGTTTTCCAAGCTTCAGGTCTGTTACCAGATTCGTTCCGTCGCGGCGCTCGATTCTGTCCGCGCGCGCACGAATTGTGGGGCCAACGGTCGGTGTCCACGACACCTCCACCTCTCCGCCCGTCACACACTCTAACGGTTCGTCCATGGACCGGATCAGCCCGAGCGACTCCAGCACTGGTGGCACGAGTGCGTGCTCAAACCCACGCAGCATGATGCCTTGGCGCCGAAGAACATCGTACGCCTCTTCTGCCGCCCATCGACCAAGGGTCTCGGGGTCAGGCCAAGGCTGCTTCAGTGAGGTCTCAGCGCGGGTCTCGTCCACGGCATCATCAACCAATCGCTCGACAACTTGATGTACCGTCAATCCCACAAGGTGATTGGATATTGACGGCAATTCAGGCGACGACCCAGGCCGCTCACCGACTCCAAGCATGCGGCTCAGAAAGGCCGACCAAGGGCACCGAGCCACCTGCTCAATGAATGTGACATACCGAACTCGCTTTCTGGGGTCGAGATCGCTGCGGACCGGGCCGATGTAGCCAAACTCAGCCCCCACATCGCTGGTCCCAACAGTTCGTTTTTCCACCAAATGGCTCCGCCCTACCAGCGCAAGCACTTCAGAAACATCGGCCCCCTGTCGACCGCGATGAATGGCCTCTCTCCACGCCACTCGATGATGCTTCGTAGCGGTTTCATTCAAGCTTACGACCCGCTCAGCCAGCTGCATCTCGACCAACAGGGGCGACGAGTGATTGACACTCCCATCGCGTCCGAGACGGCTATTTGAGAGTTGAATCACGGGTGAACTGTTCAGCAACTGGGCAAAGAGGAACCGCTCTTCAAGCAGTCCATCCATGCGCGATCGGAGATCGGGCAACACGTCCCGAAACACTCTGCGCGCCGCGTCGGGAAACAACGGGTCTTCAGACACCGTCCTTGGGAACTCGCCGCGGTTCAACCCAACCAAAAACAGCGCATCAAAGGTGCGGCTGCGAGCTTCGGTAGCCGAAAGGACTGCGACCCCGCCTCCCGCGCCGCCAAGAGGCGACGACCCCGCAGAACGAAGACTGCTGTTCACAAGTCGCACAGCGCCAGCGGCGCTCAGGCCGACCTCATTGGGCACTGATCCGAACGCCTCGAGAGCAGCCTCAGTGGCCATCGAGATGGACTGGAAATCCAAATGTTCACCAAGAACCTTCGATGTGAGGCGACGATAGACGGCTGCAGACGCGCGCTCGGGCCAGTTCGCAAACACGTCACATAGGCTTCGACACCGGCGGATCGCCCGACTCAGAACTTGCTGCGGAATGATCACCTTTTCGACTCGGGGGCCATCCGACCCCCTCACCACGCCCCGCACGACGTTGGTCTGAATCGGACCCGCATCCATTGAGGACACGTCTGTCAGTGTACGGGCGCCCCGACAATCCATTGCAAGGCGCAGCGGGTCGTGCCGGTCGACCCCGCAGGCATCCAGCCATACTGCGACGGTTGCACGCTCACGGCGTTCCAACAGTGTGGCAGCAGCATTGGCCCGGCGGTGGACTCGAGCGCCCACTTTCGTGGCCCCAAGCCCTGAAAATGGAACACCTCGCTCGCGGAAAGCCTCGCTGATCGGGTTCCCCCATGGCGCCAAGTGGCGCGCCACCACACCTATGGATTCGGGGGGTGTTCCTGAGGCGATCAGAACTGCGCACCGTTCGGCAACTTGCTTCGCCTCCGCGAAGGGGTCCACGGACTCAATGTGCACGACTCTCTCCGTGGACCTGAGCCTGCCCACCGTTCGATGGCTTGAGGTTTCGAACCGACTTCTGAATGCCGAGGCGAATGCGACGCCGGGCTCGACGTTCGCCGTGTCCGTAGGGTTTGGTGGACAGTCGAGTGCGACGCAAGCACCGGCATGGCGCTGGCAGGCCGCAATAAAGTCGGCCAACCGTCCGGTCGCATCTGCAAAACCCACGAAAATCGAACCGTCTACCCGACCCCGCGCGTCCTGCGCGCACCGCACAGCGTCTGTGACCACATCAAGGAGAATCGGCGTCGCGGAGACACCGGCAGCGCGTGCCACCACATCGACCTTGCAGGCCACGCGGAGCAACGCCGCAATTCGCGGCGCCACACCGGTTGCAACACCCGGCACCCCGGTAAGCGCCCTGGCCCGTTCCGCGACTGCGCAACTGTGTGCGTCCGTCAGTCCGGCGTCCAGCAATTCGAAAACCTGACGGACCACCAAACCATACCCATCTGAAAGGCCGTCCAGAACATGCTTGAGAGTGGGCTCGGCGGCCGCCACGTCGCGAACCACTTCGGCCAGCCATGCCCTCCGATTCACGAACGTAAGCGCACGCCCCTCGAGAATGTTTTCGGCAAGCCGCTGGTGGGTACAAACCTCGATCCCGATGGTTGCCTTCTTGGATGCCATAATCCGTCGAATCCAGTGAAGACGCAGGCTCTCCGACGGCACGACAATCCGTCGATAGCCTTCGGTTCCGCCGAACGGCCGTAAACGGCCAATCACCTCCCTTTCGAGGGTTAGCGGGTCGTTCACATGAACGATTTCGCCTAGAGCATGGTCCATAAACCGTAGGGAACATCTTTCGTTCGTTCCGACAACTCTCGATGCGGACTGTTTTAGACCGCAACAATCTGAACCCTCCGTGCGGATAAGCCCCACGTCGCGCGCCTCCTGCGTTAAACTGCCTGCATGACCCCTGTTTTAATTGCACTCTTTCTCGGGTGCGGAACGAGCGAGGTGCCCGTCGCCGAAACTCCTCCGAACCCTCCATCCGCAACTCCAGCACCCGATTTTAGTGCGCCAGCCGACGTTGCCGAACCACCAGCCAATGCGGAACGCACCACCTCTGGGCTTGCTTTTATGGTCCAAAAGGCCGGCACAGGATCGGCACGACCCGGCCCGACAAGCCGCGTCTCGGTGCATTACACCGGCTGGCAGACCGACGGGAAAATGTTTGACTCGTCCCACAAGCGGGGACGGCCATCGACATTCCCACTCAACGGTGTAATCGCTGGATGGACCGAAGGCCTCCAGCTCATGGTTGAGGGCGAAAAGACTCGCTTCTGGATCCCCGAAGATTTGGCATACAAGGGTCGGCCTGGTCGGCCATCGGGTATGCTGGTCTTCGACGTTGAACTTCTGGAGATCAAGTAACCACCGTGCGATGCCTTCCCTTGCTGCTGCTG
>DEBL01000243.1:0-1340 GCA_002348535.1 Deltaproteobacteria bacterium UBA2957
GTTCGCAGTTGGGCCGAGATCCCAGTAGAGTCCCACCATCGGGACGAATCTTGGCACCAAGTCCAGCGTCATTTCGTGGACGTCTACCCGTACATACTCAATCAAATCTTCCGCCTCGGCTTCCGCGTCCGTCGCAGCCCCTGCGGCGATGTCAATGGTTCCGTTGATTCTGTACTTTGCCTTGCCAACCATTTCCGAGGCGGCACCGATGCTGAACCCGTCCATAAGCTCAAACCCAAACCCAACGGCCAACTCAAGTCGCTGCGTCCGGTTGCCATGCATGACCCACGCGGGAAGTGCCGGTTCGGTGGTCCGCAAGCGTAAGAACTGGTCAGTGGGCATGAAGGCATTCAACGCCACCCCCATCCGGTCGCCAACGTTGCGTGCCATGCTGATCGTGGACCCGTCAGCGCGGGGGCGATCCGCCTTCAATAAGAGCGGATTGTCGGCCTCGTTGAGTTGCCCATCGCGATTCGTGTCCCAATGCAGTGGCGGTGGCGCAGGGAATGAACTTCGATTCAACCCATAGCCGTACGCAGCTTCTGCCCACTCTAGTTCCTGCAGGAGCGCCGGGTTGCGAAAGACGGTCATTCCGCCGTCAGCCACCGCTAAACCGCCCTGACCTCGACCAATCGCGGCGCCGCCAAACCCGTAGGCATCGATCGGGCCCGCATGGGCGGCAGTCAACATCGCGGTCAACGCGGACAGTCCAATCACTAAGCGTACCCTAAGCCAGGCGATGGCCAGTGGGCTCTCTGTTCCAACGTCGCGACCAACTCCTCGGGCGATGCCTCCGGCATCGCCTCCGCAAGGCACGCGGCCAGCCCCGCCACATGAGCCGTCGCGATCTCAGGGCCCCGGTAGAGTTGGTCCATCGTTGGTCGACTCAGGTGCCCGTGAGCGAGAAACTTACCCGAGAGGTGGCCCCAATCATCCACTCCAAAGTGCTCTGGATGGAAGTGAAACAGTCGCCCCTCGCCGCAATCTGGATGACTTGCAACCCCCAACGTTTCCGGTAAATCCGCCGGGTAGGCCCGATCCCCTCTCGGATGAGCCGCAGCCAGCACAACCGCGCCAGCCTCTCGAGCCAAGGCTATCGTATCCCGAAGCAACAGTGCTTTGCCCATGTTGGGCGTGCCCATCGACAGGTTGATTACACGGGCGCCATTGCGAAATGCTGTCTCGATACCTGCAGCCATCAAGTCAGCCGTAGTCCGAAGTGAGCCATCCATGATTCGAACGCTGAGAATCTCAACGTCCGGCGCGATCGCCAGCAATGAAGCTGCGACATCCGTTCCATGACCGTTGAGGTCACCGTGATCGGGGCCGATCATCGCATG
>DEBL01000243.1:1760-3179 GCA_002348535.1 Deltaproteobacteria bacterium UBA2957
ACCGCGACCTTCACTCCAGCGCCGGTCCACTCTCGTCCTCGAAACCGCATCGATTGATCTTCACCTATTGTACTGCGCCACTGTAGTGCCCCCGTCGGCCTGAAACAAGCCCAAAGCCACCCACTCGGAGTAAGCTGTTCCGGTATGACCCACATTGATGCCCAACTTCATGCCGACGCCGATGCTCTGGGTACAGCGCGCGCCTTGGCCGCGTCTGGGCACACCGTCGACCTGAATGGGATTGTTGCCCATGCGGCATCGCACGACACCGTTGCATTGACATGCATCCTCGCCTCGATCGCAACCACTGTGGGTATCGCATGGCCCATCGGCTCGAGCATAGTACTTGCTGCGCTGCTGATGAGCACACTCACCGATGCCGATGGGGGATCAGGCTGGGTGCGCAATCTGATCGTAAAGACCATCGATCATACTGTGGTAGTGTGGCCAAGAAACGGACACGAAGACCGTCCGGACCAACCAACGCTCCTGATCACCGCTCCCCTCACGCGAACAATCGGTCCTCCATCCGAAGCGCTGCGGTGGTTCATTGTCCCCATGACGGGCTGTCTCGTAGGCATCGGAAGCACAGCAGGAAATGGGCTTTGGGGACCGACACCGAACATCGCAGCGGGATGCGCACTCTTGGCCGCTGGCATCGTCCTTGTCGCCCGACGCGCGTGGGTCAGCAAGTCCGCAGAGGACAACCCTGCCCGAGCGGTATGGGAGCATGAGCTGAACCGACACTCCGACACCGGTACCGTTCGGGTGGTCTGGAGTCTGGTGGGCGGCAGCGAAGGCCACAATGACGGGCTGACGACGCTATTGTTAAACCATGGGCACCGAATCTCGAAAGACCATACCCGTGTGCTGTGCTTGAGCCCAAGCACTGAGGCGCTTTCGATCATGACCCAAGAAGGGTGGATTCGGCCTCGTCGCACCGACCCGTGGTTTCACGATGCCGCGAGGGACCTTCGTATCCCCGTCTGCCAAGGCACAAGTGCTGCACTGACCGCGATTCGATTGGGGTGGCGTGCAGCCACATTGTGCATTGCCTCAGACCAACAGCACCGGGCTCGAATGGCGGTCCAACGCATCATTGAGGCGGCCGCGACGTCCCACCGGGAATCCACATGGTAGGCCCCCTGCTCATCGGATGGTCCCGCATCGGTGTCGCCGCTTCGCTGACGGTTTCAGTCCAAACAACCAATGGCGATGCGGTTCCTCATGCTGAAGTACTGGCAATAAACCCCGAACTCGAGGCCACTTCAGCCTTTACAAACAGTCGTGGTGATGCGCATTTTGAATACCTTCCCCCTGCCAGCTACCGGCTGCGGGCGATTCCACCGACCGGTGACGCCCACGTCGCTCGTTATCACCCGAATGAGATCGAATACTGCGACGCCGAGCTCGTCGCAG
>DEBL01000121.1 GCA_002348535.1 Deltaproteobacteria bacterium UBA2957
CGTCGTCACGGGACGCGCCTGTAAGATGACGAAGCGCCCCCCATCTGTAAGCGCCCACTCTACATCTTGGGGGCCGCCGCGCAGGGCTTCAATGCGAAGACCAAGTCTGCATAGGCGCAAGAGCTGCTGATGCCGAAGCTTCGGAGCGGATTGGCGGGCGGGATCAACTTCTACTCTGTGGAGACCATTACGACCGACTGACCATTTTTCGCGCTGTTCGCGAACGCGGTCCTCCACAACCTCAAGCCGCCACCGCGACATCACCCTTTGAACGGTCTTGGGACTGCGACGCGGTCGTCGAAGACGGTAAAAATCAGGGATCATCTCGCCTTGTACGACCGGCGCCGCCTGCCCCCAACCGGCCTCGACCGTCATTTCCCGCCAGCTTCCCGTGAGGGGATTGACGGTGAACATGACACCCGCACATACCGGCTCAACAATCGGCTGTATCAACACCGCGAGCGCCGGATCGGATGCCTGATGATGGGCCCGGTAGCTCACGCTGCGTTCGGTATACATTGAAGCGATACAGCGCAGAACAGCCCGCTCCAGTGCCGGCCCGGCCTCCACACCAATGACAGATTCAAACTGACCCGCCCATGATGCCGCAGCACCATCTTCTTGAAGTCCACTGGACCGAACCGCAAAGGGCCCGCTGAATCGGGATGTATGCCGATGAATTTGCTCCGCGAGGCCCTCATCAAGGACGGCACCTTCGATGGCCTTGACCCGGTCTTCTTGCGCCTCGGAGGACCGCAGGATTCGGCTCAGAAGTCGTGTGACCGATCCCGCACTCACCACTACCCCATCAAGCACCGGCAGTCCCGCCCGACGAAGATGCGCCAATGTCGCTGCCTTTCCCCCCACGACTGCCGGGTCGAGGGCTGCAGACTCCTCCAGCCGAATCACTCCGTCCATTTCCTGCCCACTTGGTTTTCTCATGTTACCAACATCTCCAACCGGGAGCGCATTCATGACTACTGCCGATGGAATCTTTAAAGTCCCTACTCCCATCAATGAGCCAGTACGAAGCTACGCTTTTGGTTCACCCGAGCGTGCGCGGCTCGAGGCCGAAGTAAACCGACAGCTCAATGAAGTTGTAGAGATTCCTTGTGTAGTTGGTGGAAAAGAAATCTTTACCGGCAAGACGGTCAATGTGACCAACCCGGGCGATCATCAACATGTTCTCGCCAAGGCCCACTTGGCGACGCCAGAGGTGGTCCAAAGTGCAGTGGCCGCGGCACACGCTGCGAAAGCAGAATGGGCAGCCATGGCATGGCAAGACCGTGCGGCCGTTCTGCTCAAGTCTGCGGATCTCTTGGCCGGAAAATACCGCGATCAGCTGAACGCCGCGACCATGCTTGGTCAGGGAAAGACATGCCATCAAGCCGAAATCGATGCGGCGTGTGAGTTGATCGATTTCATGCGATTCAACGCTCAGTATGCATCTGAGATTATGAGTCAGCAGCCGAGCAGTAACGCCGGCATGTGGAACCGTCTTGACCAGCGACCGCTCGAGGGATTTGTTTTCGCAATCACTCCGTTCAACTTTACCGCCATCGCACTGAATCTACCGACGGCACCGGCGTTGATGGGAAATGTTGTGCTTTGGAAGCCTGCAACGACCCAGTTGCACAGCGCGTGGGTCGGCTTCAATCTCCTGCGTGAGGCTGGATTCCCACCCGGGGTCATAAACTTTCTACCGGGGCGCGGCGCCGATGTGGGCGATCGTGTCATCGCTGACCGCGCGCTCGCGGGGCTGCACTTCACCGGCTCCACCGGGGTCTTCCAGAAGATGTGGTCCACAGTCGGGGCGAACATTGCCTCGTACGACACCTACCCACGCATCGTCGGCGAAACGGGAGGAAAGGACTTCATTCTTGCGCACCCGAGTGCCGACCCGGAAGCGCTTGCCGTCGCCATCGCGCGGGGTGCATTTGAGTACCAAGGTCAAAAGTGCTCCGCGGCAAGTCGAATGTACATCCCTCAATCGCTCTGGAGCGAGGTTGCAGATCGAACCGCATCCATGATGGCCGAAATGAAAATGGGCAATGTCGCCGACTTTTCCAACTTTATTGGGCCCGTCATCGACGAGCGCGCATTTCAAAAACATCGCCAATACCAAGCGCTCGCGATCGAAACAGGCACCGTCATTGCGGGAGGCAACTCAGACGGGAGCACGGGGTGGTTCGTCGAGCCAACGCTCGTCCGCGTTGATGATCCCAAGGCCCGGCTCATGGAAGAAGAAATCTTTGGGCCCATCGCGACCGCCTTTGTCTACGACGATGCGCGCTGGGAAGAAACCATCGAGCTCGTCGATCAAACCAGCCCGTATGCACTCACGGGAGCTGTGTTCTCCAACGATCGCTATGCCATTGGTGATGCGCTCAAAGGGCTGAGGCAAGCCGCTGGAAACTTTTACATCAACGATAAGCCGACGGGAGCGGTGGTCGGCCAGCAGCCCTTTGGCGGTGCGCGCGCATCGGGCACCAATGACAAGGCTGGCAGCGCACTGAACCTCCTCCGCTGGGTATCGCCTCGAACCATCAAAGAGACTTTCGAACCACCCACGGACTGGCGCTACCCATTTCTCGGGTGACTTGACACCTACAAGATCGGAGATACACTGCGATTATCGAGAGGTCTGGCTTGAGCCGGCCTTCATTCGCCGAGTGTCCCGCGGGACCATCGAAGGGTTGCACACCTCCGGACGGCGTCTGGTCTCTTTCTCTACCGAACTGGTAACCTCGCCCATCCGGGCTCCGTGGTCTGCCAAGGCCACACCTTCAATTCACCAGAGAACAGCATCCCCGCTGGACCCTCTGGTTGGAGCATCCCAAAAAAGAGCATGCACGTCAGGCCTGACAACCCCCTCATCGTACAGGGGGACGGCAAGGTTCTCGTGGAGACCAAGCATCCACGCTACGAAGAAACTCGAGACTTCTTGGGTCGATTCGCAGAACTCGAAGCTTCGCCGGAACACCTCCATACCTACCGCATCAACCCTCTTTCGCTGTGGAACGCAGCGAGCGCGGGGATGAACACGTCTGAGATCGTCGGTGGGCTGCGAGAGCTTTCGAAGTTCGACATCCCTCCCACCATGCTCGAGCAGATCACCGAGACCATCGACAAGTATGGGCTTGTAAAGTTGGTGCCGCACCCTGAAGACCCCGACGGGATGATCCGCATTCAGTTCGCGAGTGGCTTTGTCGCCAAACTGGTCTCGGGGGATGCGTCAATGCGCGAGTTTATGCTCGAAGATGGACGTCGCCATTGGATGATTGGAAAAGGCCACCGCGGCATCTTCAAGCAGCGCGCCCTTCAAGCCGGCTGGCCCGTGGAAGACCTCGCTGGATTCTTGCCCGGCGCCCCCCTTGAAATCGTGCTCCGCGATACGATGCTCGGCAACGGCAAGCCATTCGGCGTCCGTCATTATCAAGCAGAGGCCGCGTCACGGTGGTACCAAGACGGTCGCCCATCGGGCGGATGCGGCGTCGTTGTGCTCGCTTGCGGTGCCGGAAAGACCATTGTTGGCATCGAGTCCATGCGCCACATCCAAACCAAAACGTTGATCTTGGCAACCAACCAAGCCGCCGTGAACCAGTGGGTCCGCGAGATAATCGACAAGACGCACCTCACCGCTGACCAAGTTGGGGCGTACACCGGAAAGACCAAAGAACTCAAGCCCGTCACGGTGGCCACCTACCAAATTTTGACGTGGCGTCGCTCCAAAGATGCTGAGTTCGAACACCTCCACTTGTTTGAAGACGAAGACTGGGGCCTTCTTATCTATGATGAAGTTCATCTACTCCCAGCGCCCGTCTTCGGCGCAACTTCGGCCCTCCAAGCGCGCCGTCGGCTGGGGCTAACCGCGACGCTTGTTCGCGAAGATGGCCGCGAGGGCGATGTGTTTAGCCTTGTGGGGCCCAAGCGGTATGACCTTCCGTGGCAGATGCTGCAGCAGGATGGGTTTATTGCAGAAACGTCTTGCACCGAGGTTCGCGTACCGTTTCAAAACGGTGCCCGAGAGCGCTACGAACGAGCTGAAGAGCGACAGAAGTTCCGCCTTGCCTCAGACAATCCTGCCAAGCTCAAAGTACTGGACACGCTTGTCGATCGGCATCGTGACGACAACATCTTGGTCATCGGAACCTATGTTGACCAGTTGGAACGCATTGCAAAGCGATTGCGTGCGCCACTGATCACCGGCAAGACCCCCCACGATGAACGCGACAAGCTGTTTGATGACTTTAGAACTGGTCGCATTAATCTGCTGGTTGTGTCCAAGGTCGCCAACTTCTCGATCGATCTGCCCGACGCCAACGTCGCGATTCAGATTTCAGGGACATTTGGGTCTCGTCAAGAAGAGGCCCAGCGACTCGGACGAATCTTACGGCCCAAGAAAAAAGAGGCCCGCTTTTACACCGTCGTTACCCAAGACACAAAGGAGCAGGACTTCGCGATGAAGCGCCAGCTGTTTTTGACTGAGCAAGGGTACCGCTATCACATTGAGGAGCATCCTCACCATTAGTGAGGAGCGCAGAGGCATCCCATGGAACAAGCCGAACCAACCGCACCGAAGCGCCGACGTCGCCGTCGCCGTCGCAAAGGCCCCCGAACCGGTGGAGACACCAACGGAAATGGCGCCCCGCGCGGCATGCGCCGTGATCTTTCAGGGCCAACGGTAAACCTCCCCGCGACCGGACAAGCCCCCAATCGTCGGATGGCGCTGCACCCGAACCGGGGCCGTCCGAGCAGCAGTACCAGCCGAAGGCGTCGGTTCAGTCGAGCCGACCTCGAGCAGATCAATGGCTACCTCAGCAATCTGCCCGAACAGTATGTTGCCAATCTGTACTCCGGCTTGGGAGGGCAGCCAGACCGTGTGCCGTCCCGAGAGCGGATGATTCAGTTGACGGGCAAAGCGCTCGGCCAAGATGGGCGCATGAGTGCGCTCGTGCGGGGTATCCATCAACGCGACCGCCAAGCATTGTCAATCCTCATTCAGTGTGGCGGTCTTGCCCACCACAGCGAGTTCTGCGCCGAGTTGACCTTGTCTCTTGGCGGGACGGATAAAGAGTGGACGCGAGTCCTCGGCGCCCTCGGCCAGAAGGGACTCTTGGCGGCCACTGAAGAGAGCGAAGGGCACTTCTTCTATCTCATCCCTCAGCCGCTGATGGGACCACTCATTGATGCCATGCGAGATGAACTGGGTCTTCCAACATTTGAGCACGAGGAGATGCGGGTGTTGAACCAGCGACCGTTTTCTCCACCCCTCGACTTCAGCCTGACGACCTTAGCCACCTACATCGGCCAACACCCCCCTCGCCTGACACAACGGCAAGAAATCTTTAAGGTTCACAAGGATGAGATGGATGCCTTCTTCGCGCAGGTCTGGGATCCGGATAGCGAGCTGTTCAGCTTCCACATTGAATTCCTAATGACCAACGGCATGGTGGAGTTGCGCGGTGACTCGCTGCACCTGAACCGTGCGGCCATCGAAGAATGGCTGCAGCTCGACCCCGAAGACCAGCGGGACTTGGTGTTTCACAGTCTCAACCGCAGATTACCAAGCGCAGAGTGGCTCATCTGGGCCATTTACGACATGGGTGGCGCTTGGGTCGCCGAGCGACCATTGCAGGCTCTGTATCGTCGATGGAGACGCGGTGAAGACTGGCGCGATCGGTACCGAAAAGGTCAGTGGTCGAGTCCAAAAACCGCGCAGCGCGAGGGCTACAGCTTCGCACCGCTGGCAGACGCCGGAATCCTCGAACTCGGGCAATGGGGTCAGGAAAAGTTTTACCGTCTCTCTGCGCGCGCGCTCCGCTTGGTAGAGCCCCCTGAGGACGAGGGCTTCACGCAGTTCTACCTGACGCCATCATTCGAAATCATGGCGCCTGCGGGCATGGCTCCGATTCTGTTTTTCCGAATCGGAGAGCTGGCAGAGTTGACCGCATGTGACCGGGCCAACACGTACAAAATCACTGAGGTCAGCATCGAGCAGGCCCTCGAAAAGGGATGGCGCCGAGAAGATATCTTCGAGTTTCTCAGAGAAAACAGCCAAATTGGGCTGCCCGAGAATGTCGAAGACACCCTTCGGGGCTGGTGCGGGCAACGGGGTGACGTGGAATTCCACGATCTCACCATGCTCTCTATTCATCGATCTCAAATCCGACGCCTCGAAACAAACCGCGCCATCAAGCCATTCTTGCTTCACCGGTTTGTGCCGGGGCTTTACGCAGTGGACCGGGCGCGCATGGAGGAACTCAAGGCCGCACTGAGCGAAGGAGGGTTCTCAGTGGCCCCGCAAGTGCGGGCCTACCCCGACGACCCGGCGGGGGTCGACGCGCGCAAGCGACTGTTGGACTTGGTTTCTGATGCCCGCGCCGGCCGGGAAGACACACTGACTCGCGCTCATGCCGCAGACACTGACCCCTCTCTTGTGAACCTGATTCCGGGCACGAAGGCGACGCCCTCAAAGAAGGGACGCCGCAAGAAGTCCGCCCTGCCCACCCGCAGGAGTCCCCGCGAGATTCAAGATGTCGTCGCAGGCGCCATCAAGGGCTCGAAGAAACTGGACATGATTTACGTGACCCGATCGATGGAACGCAAGCGGTTGACGGTCAATCCCGAGCGGATCGCCACCAATGCACAGGGCCAACAAGTGTTGGTTGCTTCAGTCGTGGGAGACGGCGGTCGATACTCCTATCAAGTGGTCCAAATTGAACGGATGGATGCCGTATAAACCCGGCTTACCCACGCACAGAGTGAAGGAAAATCATCGATGGAAAATGACAAAAAAAGGAGCTTCGAGGTCGCGCTCTCCGAACTCGAGGAGCACGTTCGGAAGCTGGACGGTGGCGATCTCGAACTGGAAGAGTCGCTGAGCACCTTCGAGACAGGGGTCAAGCTGATTCGGGAGTGTTCTGAGCTTCTCGACGACGCTGAACAGCGAATCATCGAACTCACTGCTGCACCCGAAGAAACGGAAGCCAGCGGCTAGCGAGATTGAGACCAAGCAGAAACTTCACTGGATCTTGGGTCAGATCGATGTGAACATGCCCCCCTTCGCGCGACTTGCGCCGACCCAGTAGGCTATACGCTCTCTCTCGTTGAGGATTACCGTCCATGTTCGAATCAGTAGGCCGCACCAAAAAGGTCGACCGGCGGCAACAAGCCGGGTCGTTCTTTTTGTCGTTGTTGATCAACGGCGGATTTATTGGTGGCCTGATCTGGGCGGGCGCAACTGTTGCGGAAGAAGTAGTCGACGATCTCCCCGTTGAGGTCACCTTCTTCGATGCAGCGCCTCCGCCCCCGCCACCGCCGCCACCCGCTGGCGGAGGCCAGAAAAAGCCAAAAACTGAGAAGAAGCCGGAAGAGCCCAAGGAAACCCCAAAGGAAGTTGAGCCCGAGATTGTGGAACTGCCTGAAGAGATTCCCGAAGAGGTCGTCGAGACTGAAGAAGAGGGCGTCGAGGGTGGTGTCGAAGGCGGCGTCGAAGGCGGAGTGGTCGGCGGCGTCGTCGGTGGTGTGATTGGCGGCGTACTGGGTGGACAGCTCGGTGGGACCGGCGTGAAGGCCGTCCACTGGTCTGAAGTTAAGGCCAAACGACGAGTCACCCCCGTTTATCCGAAATCGGCAAAACAACTGGGTCTTGAGGGGAGCTGCCAAGTTCGATTCTTTATCGATGAAAAAGGCAAGCCTTACGAGGTCAAGATTGAGAAGTGCCCCAAAGTGTTCCAGGATGCGGCCAAGAAGGCAGCATGGGGCTGGCGTTTTTATCCTATGAGAGAGGGCGGTAAGTCCATGCGGGCGCAGTTCATCCTCTCCCTTCGTTTCAAGTTGAACTGAGGCAAACCATGCACTTTACTCCACAGGAACTCTGGGCCGCGACGGGAACTCCCGTCCGGATAGTCTTGGCCACCATGATGCTCATGGCGATCTGGTGTCTGTATGTCGCCATTGAACGGACATTGGCGCTGCGCAAAGCCAAAAAGCAGTCCCGCCAGCTTGCGGAAGCCGTCTCCGGCCCGCTCAGCGAGTCGAATGCTGCCGAAGCACTCGCAATTTGCCAAAGAGAAGAATTCTCAGTCGCCTATCTGGGCCACATGCTGGTTGCCGGGCTCAATGAGTTTGCAAGCCGCGGTGACAAATATGGCATTGAAGCGGCGGAACGCGCCCTTGATCGCGTCAGCATCACAGAAACTCAGTCGCTCCGAAAGGGCATGAACATGCTTGCGACCACCGGCGCGACGGCACCGTTTGTGGGCCTCGTTGGAACCATCTTTGGAATCATCAACGCATTCCAGATGATGGGCGAAGCCGGCGGTGGTGACCTTGGTGCGATTTCATCCGGTATTGCCGAAGCGCTAATCACCACGGCGATCGGAATTTCTGTCGCCATTTTGGGCGTTTGGTTGTTCAACTACTTCAATGGCAAGATTGACGAGATCACCAACGACATGGCGGTTTCCGTACAAGAGTTTCTTGACTGGTGCGAGAAACAAGTCATTCCTCCATTCGACAGCACCAAGTAGGACCACACCATGGGAATGAAGGTAGGTGATCGCAGCGGCGGCCCCATGGCCGACATCAACGTCACGCCCCTCGTGGACGTGGTGCTGGTGCTGCTCATCATCTTCATGGTGATCACTCATCTGCTCGGATCGGGTGTGGACGTTCCGCTCCCGCCTGCACAGACCGGAACAGAGGTGCGCGATGGCGGTCAACACTTGGTTGTATCGGTCAAAGCACCCGAGCAACGGAAGATCGTCGTACCCGAAGGGATGGTGGCACCACGGATTCCACCAGAGATCTACGTTGATATGACGAGAAGCGAGCCCGACGCGCTGATCACCGACATCAACGAGGCATACCAAGACAATCCTGAGCGGTCTCTGCTGGTCAAGGGTGACAAAAACCTGACGTGGCAGGATGTGCGTGAGGTCATGGACATCATTCACATCGGCGGCATGTCCACCATGCTGTTGGCGGTCGAAGGCGAGAAGGAGTAGCGCATGGGCAAGAAGTCGAAAGCACTGCTGAACACGCCTCCCTCCCAAAGTGAGATAAATGTCACGCCTCTCATCGACATCGTTCTTGTGCTTCTGATCATCTTCATGGTGCTCACACCCATCATGATCTACGAAATCAGCGTCAACCTTCCCGACAACACAGAGACGGTTGAACAGGACGACGTTCCAAAGGACCAGCTCCTTGTGGCCGTCTGTGAGGATGGTTCGTACACCCTCAACCGCAAGCCGTTCGAGCTTGAGGTGTTGCGTGACGACCTGCAGAAGCGCCTGCGCTCCAAGGCCAAAAAGGTTGTGTTTGTCGATGCGCACCCGGACGCCGGCTACGAACGCGTTGTCGCTCTCCTCGATACCGCGCGGGATGCCGGAGCAGACCGCCTTGGGATGGCATCACTGAAGAAGGCTGCAGACTTTACGGCCTGCTCCACACCGGGTGGCGATGGCGAAGCAGTCGATCCGAGCGCTGAAGCCACGTCTGGCTGACGGGGGATCCGAAATGACCTTTGAGGAATGGAGCGCATCGAGTCGGAAATCGGTCGACGCGCGCCTCCAAACTCGCTTCGACGACGCGTGGCCTCCTCAGTTTCGGGAAGCGACCCTCTACCCGCTTCAGACTGGCGGAAAGCGTATTCGACCGCTCTTTTCTCTGGCCGCCATGGATACGCTTGGCCGCCCCCAGTCCGCAGACTGTGTGTCCGTCGCAGCGTCTGTTGAGCTCATCCATACCTATTCATTGGTCCACGACGACATGCCCTGCATGGATGATGATGACGAGCGGAGGGGGAAACCAAGCGTCCACAAGCGCTTCGATGAGCCTGCTGCGCTTTTGGTGGGGGATGCCTTGCTGACGGAAGCCTTCCGGATCCTGACCACCACCGGCCTATCCCCCACTACGCAAGTTCGATTGGTGGCGGAACTGGCCAATGGCGCCGGCCATGTTGGGATGATCGGTGGGCAGGCGGCGGACATCGGGATGGGAGGCCCCGTCACTGAAATCGATGCACTCATGCAACTCCACAACGGCAAGACTGGAGCCCTGATTCGAACATCTGTTCGCATGGGGGCCATCACAGCGGGGGCAACCGACGCTGAACTCAGTCGCCTCACCGCCTACGGTGAAGCAATCGGTCTTGCGTTTCAAATGGCCGACGACATCCTGGACAAGGACGAGGATGCCGGAGACGATGGCCCGCCCAGTTACGTGAAACTGATCGGAGAAGAAGAGACTCGTCGCCGTGCCCGTCAACTGCTCGATGAAGCACTGAGCATCTGCGACACGTTTTCCGGAGCGCGGCACCTCATTTCCCTCGCACGTTTCACCGTCGACCGGGACTACTGAGTTTCATGCCTCGGGTCCGATTGGACAAACTGCTTGTCGACCGCGGGCTGGCCGAAACCCGACAGCGCGCCCAGTCGCTC
>DEBL01000139.1 GCA_002348535.1 Deltaproteobacteria bacterium UBA2957
GTTGTTGTGGGGGGCGGGGACTCTGCCTGCGAGGAAGCGACATTCCTCACGAAGTTCGCCACAGAGGTGCACCTGTTTGTGCGCCGAGACGCCATGAGAGCGTCAAAAATTATGGCGGACCGCGCCCTCGCCAATCCCAAGATTACGGTGCACTGGAATACCGAGATGACCGACGTTCTGGGCGACAAGGAGGTGACTGGGGTTGCGTGGAAGAACAATGCCGACGGGTCGACGGGTGAGCTCGCGGTTCAAGGCGTGTTTCTCGCCATTGGGCATACTCCCAACAGCAAGGCCTTCGTCAACTGGGTCGATCACGACGATGCCGGATATTTGGTGACCCATCCCGGCCGGACGGCAACAAACATCGAGGGTGTGTTTGCTGCAGGTGACGTGCAGGACACGGTGTACAGGCAAGCCGTTACCGCTGCCGGTACGGGTTGTGCTGCCGCCCTTGAAGCGGAACGGTGGCTGGAAAATAAAGAGGCTGCTGAATGATTGCTGTTCTTCTCGCGAGCACCGCCCTTGCTAACATCGCTACAGACCGACCGTGGACTGCGGTCGATACGGAACGATTCACCGTCATTTCGATTGATGATGAGGCGGTGTTTGAGCGGCGCGCCCCCGAGAAAGGAGTGGCATTTGTCCGACCCGAGACCCGTCTATCGGTAGAAGCGGGCGGCAACAGCAGCATGGGGAACGTGGGAACATCGGTTCTCTATTCGCGGTTCTACGGTCATCACCGCTGGGGCTGGAACCGGTTTTCTCTCAAGGGGCGAGCCGAGTATGGACAGTCAATCATCGACGTAAACGGCGATGGGACCATCGACGACTTCGAGCGCGAGGCTGGGTTCGAACGCACCAGTCAGCACTTCGAAGCCGATGCTCGTTACGACAGATTTATCGGTCGCCTTAGCAGTGTTTATGTCCTTGCAGGCTGGATGAATGATCCGTTTACTGGGTACCTCCGTCGCGTCCACGGCCAGAGCGGGTTTAGCCAGTTCATTGTTGAGTCAGACGGGCACGAGGTGGTCGGTGAGACCGGGTTCGATGTTGCGCACGAGCGGTACGTGGACGATGTCTTTCCTCGGGAGGACCGTGTGTACGCGGCGCGGGGCTTCATGGGGTGGACCGCCACGGTGTCGGAAGCCTTTCAGGTCAACAACTCAGTCGAGTCCTTTTTGAACGTCGAGGACGCCAACGACGTTCGGATCAAGGGCGAAGTCGCGTTGTCGATGAAAGCCACTGACATTCTAAGTGTAAAGACGAGCTACCACATCGAACACGCCACCTTGCCAATCGAAGGATTTCGCACCACCGACCAGACGATGGCGTTCACCTTGGTTGCCAGCATGTTCGGGCTGCCGAAGCTTAGGCGCTAACTGGGCGTCGGTCCACGCTGCTATCGGCAGGTCTGCGTGCGCGTTGTTTCAGACGCCCAATAGCATCCCCAATCCCATGGCGAGCCGGAGGAACTGTAGTAGCAGGTCTCTTTCCATGTGCCCGTCGCGCCGCATGCCGGCGGTCCACCACCCCACCCGTCGGTGGACGAGCATCCAAAATCTGAAAAGAAGGCGCAGCTGTCGGAGGTGCTGACCCACCGCCGCTCTTCGACCGAATCACAGTTGTAGTCGTAACTACCATCGCCTCGGTGACTGGAGTGGAATGCCGTGTGAGTGGGGTTTACACTATCGGAATAGTCGTAACAGTCACTGCTGAGCGTAGATGTGAAATCGCCAACCGGTGAGCACGCGCACACGCTGATGGTGGATCCGTACCCGTCCTCGTCGAAGTCTCGGTAGTAGGTCGTGCATCCCGAGGCGCCTTCTTCATCCACCTCGCCATCGCAGTTGTTGTCCGCTGCGTCACAGATTTCCATGGCACCCGGATACGAGGCCGGGTCGGTGTCGTTGCAGTCGGTTGAGTCGGCGAGGGTGCCTTCGGGAGCGTCGCAGGCTCGAGTCATGCTTCCAAGGTCACCGAAACCGTCGCCATCAACATCCGCAAACCACTCAAGCGCATCGACCGCATCGGCGCCGTCGATGCCGCCGTTGCAGTCGTTGTCGACGCCGTCACAAATCTCGGTGGCCACTGGGGAGATTGCGCCATCGTCATCGTCGCAATCGCCCTCTTCCTCACTGTAGCCATCGCCATCATCGTCGAATGCCGTCGTGTTGTCGTCGACCAAGCCATTGCAGTCGTCGTCAACCCCGTTGAGCAACTCGAACGCGCCGGGGTAGGTGTCCTCATCAGAGTCATCACAGTCGCCTTCGTTTTCGCTAAATCCGTCGCCATCGTTATCGATGTCGAGGCCCGATTCGACCACATGGTCGATGGTGGCTTTGGTGATGTTGCCGTCTGTGTCTTCAACCTCAAATGCAATGGGGAATGTGCCCGCGGGCAGGGCGGCCTCGCAGACTGCGACGCCGTCCGGGTCGGGCAGCGCCACACACAGCTGTTCTGAAGTGGCGCCATCGTCATCGAGACGATTGATGGTAACCACGAGGTCCACCGCCGCATCTTGGGGGTCGCCCACAATGGCTTCGAACGCAAACGGGATGTCGGACTGGCCCTTCTCAGAACCATCTGGGGCTGGGTGACGAATGGACATCGTGGGCGGATCATCGGCATTGATGACAAACAAGGACATGCTGGTTGCGCCACTTTTCCCGCGTGCGTCAATTACGCGCAGCGACACGATATGCTCGCCCGGACTCAGCATGGAGGTGCTGTACGTCACGCGCCCATCCACATCTGCCACAACCTCGTCCGTCAACACACCTTCGAGGTCCGTTGCCCAAGAGACTTGGAGTTCCCCGGGTTCCGTCTCACCGTCTTGAACCAAACCGATGAAATCGATGACCTCGTCAGACTCAAACTGGGCCGCCTCGACGGGCTCAATGATTGTCGCCGATGGTGACGTGTTGTAGACCGCCACACCCTTTTCTGAACCGCAGCCCGCTGCCGTCGCTGCCAACCCGAGAATCATTCCGTATTGCACGTGCTGCTCCGCTTGCTTGGAGGGTCTTCGATCTATTGTAAGTGAAAAATCACCCTCACGCTTCGACGCGCTGGATTCGTTCGAGCCGAAACACCCGGTGCTCCGAGCGCAGATGACACCATGCTTCAACATTCTGGGACCGGACGCGCCCGACGGTAATTCTCCGTTTGGTAGTCAATGCTCCGGGCCCTTGTACATCGGTGTAGGTGATCTCAATGCTCCGATTGTGCTGCGCGGCACGACGAAGCCGGTCGCGTATCGATAGGCGTTCCGGCCCGCCTTTCCTCATCGCCTCCAGATAGGCCAAAAAGCCATCGATGGTCTGCGTTCTGTCTGGGTTGATGGAGTCCAGCATCCGGTGAAGCGCATCGCAGGTGGCGTTAGCGTCAGCGAGTGCTCGATGGTGGTCCGTCAGGTCAAGCTGCATCCGAGTGGCGAGCGAGCCGAGTGCGCAGCTTGGGAAGGCGAACAGGGTGCGGGCGACTTTCAGCGTATCGATCACCGCAAAGGGTTGTGGCGGGGCGCGCCCCAGCCGTTCGAACTCTGCCGTCAGAAATCCAAGGTCGAATGGCGCATTGTGAGCAACGAACACCGCTCCGGATATCAAGCGGTCGACCGTATCGGCAACGGAGGCGAAGGTGGGCTGAGAGGCCACCATGTCGTCTGTAATGCCGTGAATCGATGTGGAGGCCGAAGGGATGGGGATCTGAGGATTAATGAGCTGGCTGTAGCGTATGGGGGCTTGGTCGTTCAAGCCGTCAAGTCGCACGATGGCGATCTCGATGACACGCTCTCCTTCACTCGAACGAAGGCCAGTGGTCTCGAAATCCACAACCGCGAAGGGTTGGTTCCATTCGACGGCAGGATTCATTCGGACTCCGGAGGCGCAACGAGCCACTCGGGGATGCCCGGTGGGTCAAACCCGTCGCCGTCTTGGTCGACCCAGATCGGGTTGGTCAGCGCGAACGGTGTCACGGGGAAAACGCGAGGGACGGGCGGGCCACTGGTCGCAAAGCTCGACAGGTCGAATGACCCGATTTCGATTTCTGCGATGGCCCCATCGATGATGTCTTGGAGTTGGATTGGCATGATGTCGACGGGCGTGAACAGCGGCGAGAGATCATCGTCCCCCAAGGCAATCACAATGTACCAACTGTCTTGTTCTGGCGTGTGGTGAACTGTTGTTGCAAGGTCGATTAGCGGGTCGTCTCCAGTCAGTTCCCACTCGTGAATAAGGGTGCCGTTTTCGTACAGTTCAACGCGATCGACGTCGAACCAACTTGGGCTCTGCACGGAAATGTGCAGTTCTATCGCATCGGCATCCTCTACGGTTGAACCCGGTCCGTTCGACCAGTTGTTTACGCCGACACGAATGAACGGCCCGTACGATGCGACGACACGCCCCTCCCGAACCGCCTCCGCCACGACATCCGCGGTGAGAGCTGCGGGGTCATCAAATCCAACCTGCACGAAGTTTCGGGGGCACCCCGCCTCTGTGCTTGTTTTGGAGTGCGTGTCCGAGTTTCCCAGTGCGGTGATCCGGTATCCGAGGTTCAAAAGGGTAAACCAGTCATCCAGCGGACCCGGATACTCCGGTGAGATGAAGGATTCGCCTGCGATCAGTTGGCGCTGTTCCGTCAAGGTCCTCGATAGCAAGTCATTGGTGGTGACCGAACCGGCCGATTCGTCGAGTGCCGCAAGCTCTACGCTCGTCGACGCTCGGATCACCTCGAAGCGTTTGGCGTTTAAAATCTCCATGGCATCGAAGTCCATCGAGAACTGGGCTGCACTGATCTGATCGTTGGTCAACTCGGAGAACACGCTGGGTTCAACGACCGCACTGTCGGTGCCCGAGTACATATCGAAGCCGTACTGATCAAAGTATCCGAGCACACCGTCACGCGGGTGGGCGACGACGACGAGGGGGTCGACGATCTCAGGGTCCCCGAGGTTGCGAATTCCATCCATGATTTCTTGGGGTTCGAGGTCCGTCCAGTCGAGTGCGCCACCGCGGTCTGCAATCGGATCCCATCTCAGCGGAAAACCAAGGAAGTGACCCAGCTCGATGGTTGTGACTTCGGTGCCAGGTGTGGACCCCACCCAATGGTCGAGATTCATGCGCTCGATGATGGGCTCATAGTCGATGATGGCGTCGTGATCGGAGCTGGCCATAAACTCAACGCCTTCGGATGCGAATGTCGCGACCCGGTCCGTCAGTGATACCCCGGAATCGGGGGATGGCATGGCGTGAACGTGGAAGTCAGCGCTGATCCATCCCTCGGTGTCTACGCTGCGAACCATGGAGAACTGCAGCTCAATGTGGCTGTTGGCGCGGACGCGAAAGGGCTCAGATGTATCGAGCTCGTACTCGATACCGCGGGACGCCACGGCGGTGTATTCGCCGGGTGGCAAGACGATCTGACCGTGGCCATGGGGTGCGAAAGTGACTTGTGCCGGCTGTCCTCCGATGTAGCCGTCGCCAAGGTCGGGGCGACGGATGGCTGAACCGTCGACGGGAAAGAAGCTCACCTTGCCCGGGATCCTGAATCCCCCATCATCAACGAGTTCGAAGGCAATGCTGCCCGGCTGTGGACTCTCGAGAATCACCGAAACCGTCTCGCCCCCTTGGACCGATACCGGTACGCGCGGACCGGTTGGGCGGCCCTCAGCATGCACAACGAGTTCCCATTCACCGGGCGGAAGGACGCCGCTGAACGACCCGTCAGGTCGCGGGTCTTCCCCGGAGTCGGTGGACCACTCGGTCCATGGTCCATCCATGCCGGCTTTGTAGGCAAACACATGAACGTCTGAGAGTGCGACGCCAGTGCCGCGCTCCACTACAAAACCGTCGACTGAACCCGTGGCAGCGCCCGTTGCCTCGAGGGCCATGCCCACCGCGCTCCCTACATCGCCGTGACCCACTGCGAGGTACCGGTCGTAGGTGTAAACAACACCGTCTTCAACGTCTTCAGCCGTCAAGAACCCACCGAATCCCGCCGTTTGGCCGGAGGTGAAGATGGGAATGCTCAACACACCGCTTTTGGGCATCACCGCGTAGCTGACACCATCGCTGGTCCCTGCGAGAAAGTCCGCGGTGATTGGCTCCACAAAGGTGCTAATTCCCGAGCTGGTGAGTGCTTCAACGTACCCCGCCTCGTCAAAGCCCACATCGGGCGTAAAGATGTCGACCGAGCCCCCAAACAGCGTGAAATCACCGAAGGCGTACCCATCGTTGGTGACCTCATCGATGAGGGGGATGGCCCCGTCGCTGCTCCGAGCTTCGACAGTGTCTTCGGGAACCGTGGCGCAGTCGATGACTTGTTCGCGGTCCAAATAGGTACGGACCAGAATTGCCGAGGCGCCGGCCTCCAGAATGTAGTCGGTGCGGATTCGGATGTTGCCACCCAAATAGGAACGGGCAATGTCGAGCAGTGAAACGAAGGCCTTGCCATCCCCGATGCTGCAGATTCGAGCGGCTTCGCCGTTGGAACCGTCGTTTACAATGACGACCTCACCTTCGTCCTCTTGGATTTCACTGACCATGAGATTGACGGAGGCAAACAGTTCTCCGAAGTGGTCTGTGCCGTGTCCATTCGCAAACGCGGCATTGACCCGTTGCAGATCTGCATCAATCAGGCTTCCCCCCTCGGTGTGGTTCGACATTGATGGGCGGCCGGAGAGCACGGCGAATCGGAGCCGGTCATTTTCGATGACGAAATCGCCGGGTTGCGCAATCGCTTTGGGGCCACCGACCACCCCATTGAGGTCCTCAATGGTGTATGCCCGTGCCCAGTCGCTTGAGGACTGGCAACCCGTCAGGGCAAGAAGGAGTGAGAGGGATTGCATGCGGTTATACGTAGCGGGAAGCACACGGAGTTGCCATGTTCCTTTCTGTCTTGAGCTTGTTGTTGATGCCCACTGCGAGCGCAGACTCCACCGGTCTACCCCCCGCGGCTGTCACCGGACTCGTGCAAACGTGGGTCACAGCGTTGGACCAAGACGAACGCGCGGTAGCGGACCCGGGCAGCTATGGCGATCCGGAAGACGATGCAGGGTTCAAGCTTCGCAGGGTGCGTCTCGGCCTCGAAGGGAAAAGCGACGCGGTGAGGTATGGCATCACGGTTGGCGCTGCTGCGCCATTCGATGTGGTGGCTGAGACCCAAGGCGCCTCGTTCGACTTGGGATTGGTGGACACCTATGGGGGGTATTCTCCCGCAGCCGGTTTGTGGATTACCGGCGGACTGCAGAAGGTCCCGGTGTCTCGCGAGGCGCTCACCGCATCGAGCAACTTGGCGCTGATCGACCGGGCGGTTTCCACCCATTGGTTGACCCCTGGCCGAGATCTCGGTGCGGTGGTGGACTACCGATGGAACCAAGTTCGGGCGCGGTTGGGGGCCTTCAATGGAGGCGGCGACCTGACTGGCGATGACGATGAGGGCAAGCTGTACGCAGGTCGAGTGGAGTTCAAAACAGGCGACGGTGCCGTGTATCGGACCTTCGGCACCGTAGACGGTTTCACCTTCGGCGTCGCGGTCGACGGGTGGGTCAACAGCGAGCCAGCCGTGGCAAGTCAAGCCTTCGGTGTCGACTTGATCATTCGAGAAGGCGGACTGGCCGTGCTTGCTGAAGGACGCATGGTAAAAGCAAAGCCGAAGGAAGAAATCGACCGGGTACCCGGCGTGTTTGCGGAAACGACGCGCCAAGGGGCGATGGTTCAGATTGGCTACACTGTCCGTCGGTTCGAGCCTGTGGTCCGCTATTCGTTGCTCGACGATAACGTGGATTCAGAGAACGGGGGTGATGTCTCGGAAGTGATGTCTGGCGCGACGTGGCATGGGAAAGCGGACGCCGTACGGGCCGGCATCGGGTACGCGCTTCGAACCGAACTTGGGCCCAATACGATGCAAAACGACACCCTCCGGGCATGGCTGCAATTGAAGATTTAGGAGACGGGGTCAAGCGGACGATTTTCCAGCGCGTTCACACAAAGCTCTGGTCATCAAACGAAGCGTGGGGCATGCTGAAATCATGAGCATTCCCGGTCTACTCGGCGCCAGTGAGCCTGCATTCCGAACCCGAGACGCCCGCTGGATGGGCCTCGATTCGATT
>DEBL01000267.1 GCA_002348535.1 Deltaproteobacteria bacterium UBA2957
GCTCGACTTCAGCGGTGACGGCGACTCGACTGTGTCCTGAGTCAGATTCTTGACGGACATGCGCCGGAGACCGGAGGCGATGGCAGGGTTACCCGCCTTCGGATCGCTGGGGCATTGCAGTGTTTGTCCGTCCGTCGAAGCGGACCATCCTGCATCGGCTTGGGCCATGCGGATTTGAATTGGGCCCGGCCCGACAACGCCCAGACTTCCGGTGCAGGCCAAGGGTGTAGTGCTCCCGTCGCTGTTGACTTTTACGCCCATGGGCGAGGCGCCGCTGACAACCACCAGTCGGGTCTCATGGGCCGCTTCATGGTTGAGGGTGAGGGACATGCCTCCACTCTCTGGCAACACCGCATCCACTTCCAAAGTGGAGGCGACCGTGTCGGACACGAGAGCCTCGTAGGCAGCCAGTGACCACGCATTGAACGGCGGTGGCGTTGATGCAAGGACGGCTTGGCTCACGAAGGGCTGCCCTCGGTCGACGCGGTGCCATCCCGCTGGAGCTGCGGTGCGCCCTTGGCTGCGTCCGAGGCATAGTACGGCCAAGAGGGTAAAAACGAGCGTTGTTCCCGTCCACGGTCGTTGTGTTCTCACAGACCCTCCCCGGTGACTGCATTGCGCCCGGCGCTGTCAGGCGCCATCATAGCGTGAACCGCTCTTTGTCGGTTTAATCGGCCGCGAGGCGAGTCAGCAGGTAGCCACGGCCGATTTCATTTTGGCCTCGCTCAGTACCGATGAACAAGTCGTCGGTGCCATCGCCGTCTACGTCGCCGGGGCTTGTTACTCGGATGCCGGCATGGTCGTTGAGTTGTTCACCCTCAAAGTTGACGGGAGCATCACTGACATCATGGACCCCCGGCGTGAGGTCTTCGCCCCAGTAAAGGTACACATCGCCCGGGCTATCCATCCCGAGGGTGGTGTCATCGTCGCCGCCATCGCCTTGTGTGGGCGGGGCCATTCCCGCGGCCCCAATGACGAGGTCGAGCGACCCGTTTCCGTCGAAGTCCATGTTGCCTTCAACACTGAGTCCGAGGAGATGGTTGTCCTCTTGCGACACGAAGCGAAGGTCTGCATCGGTATCGATGATTTGCGATTCGGTTGATAGAGCGCTTCCGAGGTACAGCATGGCTTCGCCCGCGACCATCGCCTCTCGACTGGCATGATGAGACCCGGTGATCAACTCGTCGAGACCATCGCCATCGATGTCGCCCACGGGTCCGATGTCGTATCCCTGCTCGCCACCGATGGATGTGCCCGGGAGATGCACATCGGCATCGGCCAAGCTGCCAATCGCGACGCCGGGAATCGATGCGCCAAATATGACGTACACCTTCCCAGCCCGGTTGGCTCCCGCGCTTTGTAGGCGTGCGCCGATGGCGATGTCGGCGAGGCCGTCCCCATCGATGTCGCCAGCGGGACTGGTTTTGTAC
The DNA here is from genome assembly GCA_002348535.1 of Deltaproteobacteria bacterium UBA2957. Classification (GTDB taxonomy): domain Bacteria; phylum Myxococcota_A; class UBA796; order UBA796; family UBA796; genus UBA796. The sequence continues at coordinate 1,431 of DEBL01000267.1, forward strand.
CCAGCCTGGTCATCGATGGACTCGCCATCCCAACGCGGTGTATGCGTTGTGAGGTCGATATCGCCGCCGGAGAATTCGGGGCCGGTGATGACCCATGCGCGCCCCAGTTCGGGTGGAAAGCTGCAGCATCCGCCCATGACCAAGTCGTCGAGACCGTCCCCGTCGATGTCGCCAGCCGTAGACATCCCATGCCCCAGTCCCTCGATGTCGCGGGACCCGTCGACGGACCAATCGGCGGTTGCGATGCTAATGGTTCCGGTCCGAAGGCTTGCGCCCGATATGCCGTACACGGTGCCCTTGTTGTGACCCCCCGCAGGAGCGTGGTAGCCCGCGATGAGAATATCCGTCAGTCCATCTCCATCGATGTCTCCGCCCGACCCGACGTTGTGGCCGAGAAGTTCACCTTCATCCCGGCCCAACCAGCGAGTGGAGGCCGTTTCGACGGAGACCACACCTTCGGCAGGGAGGTCTGCCGCACGATGCAGCGTGACCCATCCTGCGTAACTCGCGCCGCCCACACCGTTGGCTCGGTCGGCACCGATCAGAAGGTCAGCCTTGCCGTCCCCATCGATGTCTCCTGCACCACCTCCTGCGCGCCCCACGCGCGCACCGGCGGTACCGCCTTCAAAGATCAACGTGGACGCAGACAAATTCACGAGTGGAGGCGTGGGGGGATAGTCGGGCACTCCGCCAGTATCGGCTGGTTGATCTCCGGTGTCTTCATGGGTCGGGCCACCGGTGTCGTCGGTGTTGCCCGGTGGTGGCCGGGTGCCGTCGTCTGGTTCGGAGGCATCATCCGGTACGCAATGGCCCAATTCATTGCGGACGGTACCATCCATGCACGGCACGGCCTTTGAGGGCCCGCACGCGACAAGAAGGGCAGGGAGCAAGTGAATCATGTCCTTAATGGTACTTCCTACAACGGGATGACTGTCAACTGTTCGGCCCGTCGGCGGGAACACAGTCCAGCCAGACGTGCTCTCATCGGGTACAGTGCGATCATGCGCGTCGCCCTGTTCCTTGCCGTGTGGGCCACCTCGTGTGCCAAACCCGACCCTGCCGATTGTGCGGAGGGTTTTGTGCGTTCCGATGCAGGAAACTGCATCGCGGACGAAGGCCGAGATCACGCCGATTCAGGCGTGACGGACGATTACGAGGGCGATGAGTCGGGGGAGTGCAGCGATGGCGCCGACAATGATCGAGACGGATTGTTCGATTGCGACGATGAGGGCTGCGTCGGCTCACCCGACTGCACGGGAGGCGATGTGGATGCAGATGCGGATGCGGATGCGGATGCGGATGCGGACACCATCTCCACTGAATTGGGGCCAACGATCGACTGCGCGGATCCGACCAAACGGGCAACGGAGCCCTTTGCTGCCGTGTCTTGGGGTCCGGATTGGGGCGACCAGAACACGGCCAGCACGAGCGATGCTCTCGAGGCCAGTGGGCTGGCCGTCGGCGACTTCACCGGTGACGGCACGCTCGAAATCTACATTCCCCAGATGGGCGCCGACCAATTGTATGTGCGTCAGGCCAGTGGGGACTACAGCGACGAAGCGTCGGCGCGATTGCCGAGCGGGCTGGATTCTGCAACCACCGCGGCCACAGCTTTTGATGCAGACGGTGATGGCGACCTCGATGTATTCATCTCGCGTCGTGAGGGTGGCCACTCACTGTTGCTGAACGACGGCGCCGGGTACTTCGTGGATGCAACCGCCGATGCGGGGTTTGGCGAAACGGCGCATCCGTCGGCATCAGCAGCCATCGCCGACGTGGATGGAGACGGTGACCTCGATGTATTCGTGGTCACGTTCCGCCACTGTGATTTGCCTTGGCTTGATCCGGACAATCCCTACACCGATGGTCCACAAAGCCTATGGGAGAACGATGGTTTGGGGGTATTCAGCGACGTGTCGGACTGGATGCCCTCTCATCCCGGTCAGAATGGACGCCTCCGGGCCGCGACGTGGTTTGATGCTGATCTGGATGGAGATCCAGATTTGTACACCGTGTCGGACAAATCAGTGACGGCCAGTTGCATGGTGAAGAACCAGTTGTTTTATCAGGGTTCATCAGGTTCGTTCGCTGAGGATGCGGCATCGGCCAGCTTGGACTTGGGAATCGAAGGCATGGGTGTCGCACTCGGAGACCTCAACGGTGATGAATACCCGGAGCTTGCGATCTCAGACATGAACCGCATGTGGCTGATGGAGAGCGATGGAGCCGGCGGTTGGTACGATGGCACTGCTGTTCACTTTCTGTTCTTCAACACGGAAGCGGAGGGCCGTTGGAGCGGTTGGGGCGTCGAACTCGAGGATGTCGACAACGATGGCCTCGTGGACCTGTTTATGGGCTTCGGCGGGCTTGCGGATGTTCCGGAGAGTGCAACCAACCCGTGGGGGCAGCCAGACGGGCTGTGGCTGCAAGGGACGGATGGGCGCTTCAGTCAGACCGCCGAGGCGTGGGGTGTGGCCGGTGACTCCAGCACCCGCGCGGTTGTGCTTAGCGACATCAATGGGGATGGCTGGTTGGACCTCATGACCCGAGAAATCGGGGGGGCGGTGTCGGCATGGATTGCCAACTGTGGAGAGGAACGCTGGGTTGATGTCCGACTTCGTCAGCGCGACGGTAATCCCCACGCCGTGGGCTCGGTGGTGAAAGCGACGGCAGACGGAACTTCGCAAACCCGATGGATGACCTTGGGCAGTTCGGGCTTGCAAAGCAGCAAGCCGGTGCGCGCTCACTTCGGTCTGGGTGCCGCCGATACAGTCGACATCGAGGTTCAGTGGCCCGATGGCGCTGTGTCTGTCCACGATGGCATTGAGTCCAATCGGGTTGTCACAATTACGCGGCCGTAGGCGTTTAGTAGGCTGACCGTACGGACACCCGCGGCCCGCTGCGTCCGCTGGGATGAACCGTAATCTCCATGGGGCGGCAACAAACATCGCAGTCCTGCACCATAGAGCCAATGTCAGCGTGATCAATGTCCAGTTCGACCCACTCGAAACACGCTGGGCACTGAGCGGTCAGCGGGTCCGAAAACTCGACCTCGTCGTACAGGATTGACTTCAAAGCGCGTCGATCACGGCTTCCTCGCCGCGGTCGAAGGCGTCGATGTTGTTTTCCCTTAGGATGACTGTCATGTCTCGATCAATCACAACGATCTGTGGCTTGAAGAAGGTCATATCGACTGCGTCCCAAATGGTGAGGTCGTTGTCGCACCACACGGGGAGATTGAGGCCGAACTCATCGGCCCAAACCGCGGCGCTGTCGTCGCCGGGGCAATCGCGGAGAATGGTCATCACCCGCAATCCAGCGGGGCTGTGCTCGTCTTCAAATGCTTGCAAGCCTGAAGCCAGGCTTCGACATCCGCCTCAGGTGAATCCGGAGAGGTCGAGAAGTATCACATCTCCAGCGTAATCGTGGAGGTTGTGCTCGACGCCTTCTTGGTCGACGATGGAAAAGTTGTCGGGACATTCGCCGATTCCCCACCCGATGGAACGGCCTTCGCAGGGGTCCGTGTCCGCGTCAGCGTCGGAATCCGCGTCGGCGTCGGCGTCGGAATCCGCATCTGCGTCTGCGTCTGAGTCCGCGTCTGAGTCCGCGTCTGAGTCAGCATCGGCGTCCGCGTCTGCGTCACCATCGGCGTCCGCATCGGCGTCGGTTTGCGTGTCCGGGCCAGAACAGTCTGGCGACCCAGCGCAAGTGCTGTCATCGCAATCCGTCAGGCCATCTCCATCGTTGTCCAAACCGTCCGAGCATTCGCCCGCTGTGTCGCCTTCGTAGTCGTCGTCAGACGCGGATCCATCGCGCCCATCCGATTCCGCCTCCGGTGCCACTTGGCAACCGCCGTTGTCGTCTCGTTCGTACCCGTCGGCGCACGGCACTGCCTCGTCGGCCGAGCAGCCAAGTGCAAGCCACGCAAACACCAAAACGTTCATGATCACCCCCTTCGGTAGTCTACCCCAAGTTCGAGGACTCGCCGAATTGCTGGCGCGCAATTGCCAGCTGGCGATTCGTTTATTCAGGCCACGTTGAAAGCGGTAGCCCGAGGTCAGCCCGCAAGGCCGCGTCGTCGGGGCGCTGCTGCTTCCAATACGCGGTTCGCGTCGTGCCGGTAAGCTCACCCCGCTCACCTTCGGGTCCATCCCAGGCGACAATGCGGTGCGGTGGGTCTCGCTCCACGGCGTATCGATAGTCGAGTATTCCCGATTGCTCAATCTCGACGCTGATGGTGGTGAAGGACCCCGCAGGAACGACCGTAGTGCGGGTAGCGTTATCCACCACGACGGTTGCAGCATGCCATGCCCAAGCGAGATCTTGGGTGTGGATATCGTACAAGCGAGGGACCATGTTGACGTCTCGACGGGTACCCGGCTTGGCGAACGTTCCGGCGAGGCCGCGGACGACGACGGGCAGCGCGTCCGCGGTTATCCCGTTGTTTGGCACACTCAGCTCAGAATCCTGTGCGTTGCGCCGATCGAAGTAGTGATGATTGGAGAGAGAGAGAGCACGGACGGGTTCTCCGAATGCGTGCTCAGCCTGCGCCTCGGCGTGAGTAACCCCGCACCATTCCTGCATGGAAAAGCTGATTTTGGTCGGGATGCCACGAGGGGTTTCACCCCCGAGAGGGACGAATGTGCTGGTCATGACGTTGTAATCGTAAAGACCGGTCTGGAAGTCGAGCGTGGTGTTGAGTTTCATGACGGGAAAAGAGTCGTCTGAGTTGGAATCGGCCTTGACCCGCCTGTCGTGTCTCATGGTTTCAGTCACGTAGATGTGGACGGCTTCACCGGGGCGCAACGAGCCGTACCGCGGCTGACTAACGGCGTAGCCGCTCACCTCGGCCCGTCCATCGCCCCAATGATCCCAAAATCCCGGGGGCGCCTCCGACCGTTGGGTGGAGGCGCGATTGGCATGAGGACTGCGCGTGCATCCTCCCAGAGCAAATGCCCCCGTGACGCACAGCGTCGCAAATGTGACCGACCCGTTTGGAGCGCGTGGTGGCATTGGGGTCCCTACCGTGACCATCCACGTCGACCGAGGGGGCCGCGAAGGTCTTCTTGGAAGGCCTCGGCGTCTTCCTCGCCCAGCAGTTCCGTGAGCGCTTCGTCAACATCAAGTCGGATGGCTTGCATCTCTTCACGCATGGCGTCCCGCTCGATCTCACCTTCTTGCATGGAGCGAAACATGTCCCCGAGTTGGTCCATTGCGCCCGACATTACGGTCATCATCTGGGCTTCGGTCTCGGCGCTCAGTTCCCGGTCGGCAATAAACTCTGATACCCGGTCATCCATGGCCTGTTGAAATCGCTCACGCCGTTCCTGATGGCGCTCGGCCATTCGCGCTTCCACTCGCTCCTCAACCGCTTCATCGAGTTCAGAGTCGAGCCGGGCCTCAACGACTTGCTCGACACGCGCAGCGACCTCGCGTTCGATCCGTGCTTCGCTCTCCACATCGCTGATGTCCGTTGCGGGTTGTTTCTCGAACGCAGTTTGTGGGGTGGTCGGTGAGGGGGAACGAAGCCGGCGTTCCGAACGCCGCACAGCGGAGCCTCGTTTTGCAGCCGCTTGCGTTGCTGTGGATACATTCGTTAAATCCGCGAGCTCCATACGGAGCCGGACGTTGTCCACCACCACGAGTGTCGTGAATGCAATACTGCAGATGATGAACCAAGATGGATTGGCCATGCCGAACCCCCACATTCAGTATAGCGCAGGTGTCCACCAATGCCCCTTAAAGGCCGAGGCCCCCTGCGGTTCATGGTGATCGAATCGCGCTGTTTTCTACAAGGTTGAATCAACCAAAAAGAATACAGGACCAATGCCTGCCTTCAGCGCTTCATTGCATTCTTGCGACACCTTTGTTTGATTTTGAAAACTGTTTTCATTAAGCAGGTGCGATAAAAGAGTCTTGGGGACGGCCTGCGGCGGTCCTTTCGGGTAGAGCAGGATGAAATTGACACCGTGCGTGTTGTAGCAGCCAAGCGTTTGGGTCGGAGCCCACAACCGAATGCACAAACAAGATTGAATAGGGGGAGTGCGATGACCATACGAGTACTTTTTGGCACGGAAACCGGAAACGCAGAAGACTGTGCGTATCAACTCGGCGATGCCCTTGAGGAACAGGGATTCACCGCCAGTGTGACGGATATGGCTTCTTTCCAGCCCAGTGATCTGGCCAAGGAGCGGCTCGCGATTGTGGTCACAAGCACCTACGGAAACGGTGACCCACCGTACAACGCAGAGGCCATGATGAAATGGCTCAACCAGCCCGACTCGGCTGTGCCCGGCGTGGCGTTCGCGGTCTGCGGTCTGGGTGACCAGACTTATCCAAAGTTTGGGCAAGCCGGCAAAGACTTTGACCGCTTGATTGAAGAACGCGGCGGCCGGCGAATCGTGCCGAGGGTCGATTGTGACGTGGATTACGAGGAACCGTTTGAGCAGTTCATGGAGTCCGTGCTGCAGTGGCTCAGCGAAAACGGCGACGCGCTGGACGCGGACACAGAAGCGGCTGCCCCTGCTGGTGACGAGCCTGCGCAACCTGAGGTCACGGCGGCCATCGGGACCCGGAGCGCGCCCGTTCGCGCAACGCTCCGGAGCCGGCGGCGGTTGAACCGGGAAGGGTCGGCCAAGGAAACAATGCATTACGAGTTTGAGTGGCCCGACCACGAGGTGGCGTTCCAAGCCGGCGATAGCTTCGCGCTCATCCCCGAGAACAATCCGCAGGAGGTGGCGGCCGTGTTGGCTGCGCTGAACATTGACGCTTCGGCTCCAGTCACCGTTGGCGACGAGTCGTGTTCGGTCCGTGAAGCATTGATGACGACGCGGGATTTGCAAGTGGTCTCGGAGGACCTCTTGGCGCTGCTTCTGTCTACCGGCACCAATCCATCCGTGGGTCCGGATGCGGCTGCCTATCTGGACAATCGGCATTTGGTGGATGTGCTCCGCGACACGAGCGGTGCGTCGATCGACGCACAGGCATTAGTGGATGAACTGCGGAGACTCAAGCCGAGGCTGTATTCGGTCGCGAGCAGTCCACTTGCGGAACCTCGCGGTGTTCACTTCACCGTGGAGACGCTTCGCTACAAGTGGAACGGGCACAGCCGGGAGGGCGTGGCCACCACTTGGCTCGCCGACCGGTTCAACGATGGCGATTCGGTACCGATGTATTGTGTGCAGGCGCCCCACTTTCGCCTCCCTGATGCGGCAGGGGTTCCGGTGATCATGGTGGGTCCCGGAACGGGAGTCGCACCCTTTAGAGCGTTCTTGCAGGAACGGCGGGCCAAGGAAGACCCCGGCGAAGCTTGGCTGTTTTTCGGTCATCAGCACGCAGCCACTGACTACCTGTATGAAGACGAGATTGAGGCCTGGCGAGCCGATGGGACCCTTAATCGGGCTTCGTTCGCGTGGTCTCGCGACCAAGCGGAGAAAGTATACGT
>DEBL01000118.1:0-2515 GCA_002348535.1 Deltaproteobacteria bacterium UBA2957
CGAAGAGTATTCCGGGCGGAATGAGACTGAGGGTCACCCCTATGAAGGACTCATCGATCTGGACCGAATGGGGCTCGCGGGACACTCCCACGGAAGTGCGCTGCTCACCATGCAGGGTCTGGGCCCGATGTCTCCGTTTTCAACCCAAACCGTCCGCGGTGTTGCGCTGTTGGCCCCTTGTCCAGATGAACCCATCGCAAACTATTTGTCGGTCTACGGGGGAATGGCACCGCTTCAAGTGATTTACGGATCCCGAGATCAAGATGGGTGCGTTGCCTACGGACAGTCGATCGCGATCATCGAAGCCAGCAGCCGCCCGAGCCACTTCATCCACCTCCCCGGCGGCAGCCACTACGGGTTCACCGATGCAGGCAGCCTGCTCGACGCCACCATCTCTCGACTCGACCATCAAATTGCCGCCGCAGCCGGCTGGCTCGCGTGGTGGAAATATACCCTTGAAGAAGACTTAGAAGCTTTGCCCTACCTTCGAGGCGACCGATCACTGATGCCCGATGGCCCCGAGATTCACACCCAGTTTCAGGAACGGGACCCGCTGGTCGTCGACCGATTCAATGAAGGCACGGAGAGCGTGACAACCACCGGTGCAATCACTGCAATCGCGGGCATCGAAGGCCAAACCTACATCAACGGATTCCTTTCAGACACATTTGTCGACAGCACAGAAGGGCGAGAACTGGTACGCGCACAGATCGAGGACTTGGTGGAGTCCCTCGATGAACCCGCATCGGTGCTGTTTTTCTTGGACGATGCGCTGGGCACGGATGTGTATGAACTCGCTCTCAATGCCCTCGAATCCGACGGCGTGATCGAACGAACCACTGCAGCCACTCATGCAGCCTTTGCGACGTTGATTGAATCCGGTGATTGGGACCTGATCGTAGCGGCCACACAAACCGGATCAGCCAGTGATGAACACCCCTATGACGGCCCGCTCGCGGATTGGATCTGCGAAGGCGGTCGCGCCATCGTGTCAGACTACCGACTTGAATCGGACGGTGCAGCCGATGTGTTGGCGTGCAGTGGAACCAGTTTTACTGGATTCACCAACTACACTGCGATCAATTCAGACAGCGACCTGTTTGCCGGGACCATCGAACTCACCAATCCTGGCTGGGGGTACTTCACCGTGGGCTTATCCGATGCCGGCTCTTCCCGGTTCGCGCACACCACCGTCACGGAGTCCACGAGCACCGGGTTGGCCGAGAATGAATTCGGCCACTTTCCGGAACACACCGGTATCGATGAAGCGCTCCAAGAATGGATGCTGAATGACGACCGTGGGGTGTACCACCCAAGCTGGGCCGTCAGCATCCGCTGGTCGGAGCCGGGCGGCTACTATCGCCAGCGGCTGGGAGCCGACGCTGGCATCAACCTCTCTGGTCACGCTGCGCTTGGATTTCGAATTATGCAACGCCATGATGACTCGCTGAACACAGGCTCCGGAATTGATTTCAGCCTGCGATTGACGGACACCGATGGTGTCTCCGCGTCGGTCCCGTTGTCGGCTGCGCCACAGGGATCGTTGCGTCCAAACCCCGCCGTTGGAACTGGAACGCGACCCAAATCAGTGTACGAAGGGTTTCGAATTCCGCTGGCTCTGTTCAAAGAAGACAACCCCAGCCTCGACCTGACGGCGGTCCAGTTTGCAGACTGGGTGTTTGACATCACACCGATGGGGGCAATTTCGCTCGACGACATTGTGTTCGCAAACGCGGGCCTTTGTGAGTAGCCGTTCGACTCACAGCTCCTTGGTGCGGGCGATAAAAGGTTGAAGCAAACGAGCGACTGCGGCAAAGACCGGCACAACCACAGAGTTGCCAAACTGTTTGTAGGCGGCTGCATCTGAACACACGATGCGAAAGTCTCGATCGGCACGTCCACGATCGTGCTCTGGTCGCTCAAACCCCATGAGCCGAGCGCACTCTCGCGGTGTGAGTCGCCGCGGAGTTTTGTACCGAGGATCGAACTCCACTGCGTACCGACCGTGGGTGGCGTCGTATGCGTGTTCAGCCTGCTTGGTGACCTCTTTCTGATCCGCATCGGAACCGTCCGGGTGCTGTTCCCGCCAGTTCCGAGCCACCTCTGCGGCATGCGCAGTCCGTTCCGCATTTTTCCGAATGCAGGGCTCACGACGACTCGAAAGGTACTCCGGTTCAAGTCCCCTGTGGTTGATAAGAATTTCTGACCCATCCTTGTAATACCGGGCCGATAGCGTCCGAGTGACCACTCGAGGGTCGCTGGGATCCACCAGGCCGAACCCAAATCCATTTCCCTTGGACTGATGTTTCAAGGCGTAGTGAAACAAATAATTCCAAAGATTGGGGGTCAGGGTGTACTTCTCGACTTGATCGGCCGGCAGTTCGCACAGAATGTCGCCAAGGCTGTACCGGTTGGCGGGTCGTTCCACATCCGCAAGGGTCAGGGCCATGACCTCTGGAACCTGTTCCATCACATCCTTTCGAACGCCAACGAGCACAATTCGTTCTCGATGCTG
>DEBL01000118.1:2900-26688 GCA_002348535.1 Deltaproteobacteria bacterium UBA2957
GCCCGAATGGCCGCCTCAATATCCCCGTCCTTAGACGTGACATCCGCCACCCAATATCCAATCTCATCGAGCGCTCGAATGATGGTCGCGAAGGTATTGCCTCGGTCATGGCTCTTGAGGTTCTTCACGTTCTCAAGGACAAAGAAGCGCGGTTTACGGATCGACAACACCTGCTGAACATCAAAGAACAACGTGCCTTGGGTTGTGCAATCAAACCCGTGGGCGTGTCCGAGTGAATTCTTCTTCGATACCCCGGCGACGGAGAATGGCTGACATGGAAATCCAGCCAAGAGCACATCGTGAGGAGGAATATGAAATTCAATGCTCTTGCGGCTGTCCTCTGCTGTGGCACTAGGATCGCCACTGCGGGTGATGTTGGTGATGTCCATGAACGCCTGGTTTCTCGCGTTGCCCGACATTTCGGGCTCCAAAAAGTAGTCTAAATCCTTGTCCTCGACGTAATGATTCGCGAGGTAGGTCCTTCGCGCACGTGCATCCCACTCATTGGTGAACACGCACTTCCCACCTGCCTCCTCGAACCCCCTTCTTAGACCCCCGATGCCCGCGAATAAATCGATGAACTCAAATGCAGGGTCCTCCCAGTGGAGGGGCGGTTCCGGAAGCAAATTCGCCCGAATGGCGGCGCGGGTGGATGGGTCAAAGGCGACCATGGGGGGTGCCTTGGGGTCCCGTAATCGCTTCAACTCCGCGACCGACGGGACTTCGCAATGAAGCCTCATCTCCTTCAGCAGAGCAGCGAGCGGCTTGGCTGCGTATATTTCCAACAACAACGCCAAAAGTCGCCGCGTCTCGTTGTCATCAAGCTCACCGGGAAGGTCGCTCACCTCAGGCGGATTTTCGTTCATTGGCTCCCCGTGAATCAGGTGGATCCGCAGTCGGCACCGCCTACCAATGATTGATTAACGTTGAATCCAGGATCTCGGCTGCTGTGCAATAGAAACTTTTTTTGTGTGGTGTTCGGCCGCGCTCACTGAACGAAAACCGAAGAGTGGTGTTCAGCAGTGTCACGTCCGAGTGAATGCACACTTGGTTCTTATCGTTGGCATTTTTGGGCAGTTCTTTCACCAATCCAACATGACACCCATGCCGAGCCAGCACGGCTTTCACCATCTCAAGTGACGGGCAATCGAGGTGGTCGAACTCATTAAAGGCATAGCGACCCATTGGCTCTCCTTGATGAAATCCTCCGCCATTCACTATAGAGGAACACCAGCCTAACTCCCGCTAAACGGTGGCGAGGAGCTTGGTTCAACCTTCACCCCAATCGAAAGGAATACAATGCCTCTATTAGCAATGTGCATGCCCATTCTCCCAGGAAAAAAAGAAACGTGGAACGCCATGATGGACCAAGTCAAACAAGACCCAGAGTTCGCTGCGTCTCGCGAGTCCCTTGGCGTCCATGAACGGAGCTTTCTTCAAGAGACTCCGGGCGGTGACTTCGTTATCCTTACCTTCGAAGGTGACGATCCCGTTGCCGCGTTTGGACAAATCATGGCCAACATGCCGCCGGAGTTTGCGGATTTCGCCAAAGACGTCCATGGACTCGACGCCAGCGCCCCACCACCGCCGATGCCTACCCTCGTTTTCGACAGCCGGAGCTGACTTCAGCACCCACTCTCCCCGTGTCCTGCGAGCGGGGTCACCCCCCACCGCAGGACACACGGTTCACCGTCCCCATAGAGAGTGTGAATGACCCGCATCAAAACCCTGCAACCCCATCACTGCGAATGGGTGTGGCGCATCAACGAGGAGGGACTTCCTGGCGTAGGTAAGGTTTCCCAATCAGAAGTCCAAACTCTCATCAAGATGGCTCATCTTCCGTTGGGTTGCTTCATCGACGGCATTCTCATTGGGTTTTGTCTGTGCTTGCTTCCGGGCACGCCCTACGGCAGCCGAAACTATCGATGGTTTAATCAACGCCACGATTCATTTCTGTACGTCGACAGAATCGCCGTACGAACCGACCATCGAAATTCGGGTGTTGGCGGAGCGCTGTACGAACGGGTGTTCAACGAAGCCGATGCCCATGGGTGGTCCGTTGCCGCCGAGGTCAATACAGAGCCGCCGAATCCGGGCTCGATGCGGTTTCACATGCACCATGGATTTGAACGCATCGGAACCCTCGACCACGGATCTACATCCGTCGCGATGCTACTAAAACAACGCACCTAACTGTGCGTCAAGCGCCGAATGTGTCGCATGCTATTGCGACAACACCTTGATGAATGTGTCGCATTCAAATGCGACACTCTCATTCACCTTTACCGTTCCGAAACGCTCAAACGATCTCGGTCCTGTGCGTTCAAATGTTAGTAGTTAAATACACTCTTTAAATGCAAGGGCGGCGAATGTTTCGATTGATTGTTTTGTTGATGTTCGCCGCAGCCGGCTGTGGACACCGGACGCTGCCGAAGCTGGTTGGCCATCGCCTCAGCCCGGACCTGCCGTACTGCGAGGCCCTACCCGAGCCAGAACCCTCGCAACTGCATGACCTCATCGATGAGGTCGGAGTTCCCGACGACCACACAGGGGTACTCTTGCTCGAACGCGGCGCCAGCGCGCTGATTGCTCGGGCGTGGCTTGTCCAACATGCAGTCACCCAAATTGACGCTCAGTACTTTATTTTTGCGGCCGATACCGCCGGTATTGTTGCGACCGATGCACTTCTTCGAGCCGCGGAGCGTGGCGTTCGCGTTCGCCTTCTGGTCGATGACACGCTCGCTCACGGCGATCCAAAACTCCTTCGTGCGTTGAGCCTTCACCCCAACGCAGAGGTTCGAATCTACAACCCCGTGATCAACGTTGGGGTTCCATTCGGTCAGAAGATAAAGAACGTGTTTGGCGAGTTCAAAACCGTGAACCAACGGATGCACAACAAGTTGTTTATCGCCGATCAACAAGTGGCCATCACCGGAGGCCGGAACGTGGGCGGTGAATACTTTGATCTGGCGAACCACCACAACTTTCGCGACCGTGACGTGTTGATGGTCAATGGCGAGGTCGACCAAGCCCAGAGAAGCTTCAATTCCTTCTGGGAGCACCCATTGTCTCGCCCCATCGAAACGCTTCTGGAGCGACCGGTTCGCTACTCACCCGACCTCATCTGGGAAAAGCTCCATCAATTTTCATGCAACCCAGAAAACTTCCTACCGATGTTGCGCTCACGGATCGCCGCGGTCCCAGAGAGCCTGCGCGAACGGATTGAGGATGGTCAACTGCACCTCACGCCGCGAGTTCATTACATCTCCGATGAACCACACAAGAACAAATCAACTACGCTGACTGGAGGTGGAACCGCCACTGATGCGTTGATCGAACTCGTTGAGGGAGCGGAACACTCGGTGGTAATCCAGACGCCGTATTTGGTGACCACTGAATTGAGTCAATCGCTGTTCCGGGCTGCAGAGGACCGCGGCGTGCGAGTGCAGATTCTAACCAACAGCCTTGCATCAACCGACAACCTACTCGCGTTTTCTGGCTACCAGCGGGGACAAAAACAGCTTCTGGATGCAGGCGTGGAACTGTATGAAAGCAAGCCAAAAATGAACGCCCAATCTGCGCTGATGAACGGGCCACTGGAACCGCGATACCAAAGCAGCATGGCTCTGCATGCAAAGAGCATGGTCGTCGATGGAACGGTGGCGGTAGTGGGCTCGTTTAATCTCGATCCACGAAGTGCCAACCTCAATACAGAATCGGTCACCGTGATCCATTCCGAAGTGGTGGCACAGCACTTGTTGGAACGAATGAAGGAAGAAATGACTGACGGAAACGCGTGGCAACGCACTGATTCGTACAACCCCGATAAGCACGCACCTCGCTTGCGACGGGTCCGTGTGGCCCTTTCCAGCTTTGTGCCCCTTTCCGTCCTCTGACCGTCGTCAGCGCACCACGAGGTTCATCAACGCTTCAGCGGTGATTTCCCATTGTTCCTCTGGACACAGGGTGGCTTGTCCATCGCCATCCTGGGGGCCGTATGAACCAAAACCTGCGTGATTACCTCCTTCGATCTCAACGTATGTCGTTCCGCGCGGTAGATTCGCTCGGCGCTCGCGCCACTTGGATCGATCGAGAACCCGATCGTTCGACGCCGTGATCGACAACACCGGATGGTCCACTTCAGTGAGATCCACACTGGACGCAGGGTATGAGGCGATGAGCGCAAGACCCTCCAATGCATCGAGGCGCTTTGAGAACCACGTCGCCGCCATGGCTCCGCCGAGCGAATGGCCTGCAGCCACCCACGGACCAATCGAGGGAAATTCTTCAATGGCTTTGTCTCCCTTCTTGGGCGCAAAGACTGCAAGGTCGCTGGGCATGCTCACCAACACCGACGGAACTCCCTCTTGCGCCAGAATGTTGAGCATCGGAGCGTAGGCCTCCGGCTCGACTTTGGCTCCGGGATAGAACGCAACGGCGCGGTCGGTCACTGGGTACCGCGGTAAGAACGCCGTAAAATCACCAGACTGGTTGACATAAACCCATTCGTCGCTTTGCAACGCTTTCAGTGCCTCATCACTCGCCGGATACGAACTGCACCCAGCCGCCACCACCACAATCACCCATCGCACAGCATCTCCCCCCTGCGTTGCGAGCCGCTGATAACGAACCGAGACGCCCTTGCAAGCAAGTTATTGGCGCACAGCATCGGCCTCTGCTCGGCTCAGGAGTCCGGCTCGCGACAAACCGCCAGCCCACCCATCCAGAGCGCGACAAGCAGCAACCCGACGCCCTCGCGAATCGGCTCGGTCTGGCGAGTCATCGCCCACTGAACCCCATCGGAAGACCGAAACCCTTGACTCATCGAGCCCGCCAACACCCATCCGCTACCCCCCAACGACACAACGCCAACCAGCGCCAGAACACGGGTTGACACCCAGTGCCGATCCCAGAGGAAACAGATTGCCGCTGCGGATCCATAGAACAGGACCCAACGCCACGGATCCGGGTCGTTGAATTGCACCACTGCGCACAGAACAAACAGGACGGCCGCCATGCAGTTTGCGATTCTCACGGGTTGTTTTCTCCCCACAAATGGACAAAACGGGCACGGCCGCTTCCGATGCCATCAAACGACGTTTAACGGTTTTTAGGGGTCTGCTGACCGCAAGAGTGGACTCGGATAGACTCAAGTCATCGAGGAGGGGCACCATCATGAACGATGCCATCACAATGCCACACCGAATGCTTGGACGAACGGGCCTGCAGGTATCGGTGTTCTCTTACGGATTTTGGGCCACATTTGGTGTGAAGGATGGGCTCCTAAGCGACGAAGGCATCACGCAAGCAATGGCCTGCCTCCAAACCGCTCGAAATGCCGGTGTAAATCTTTTCGACAACGCCGAAGTGTACGGTTCACCGCGAGGCGAGGCCGAACGAATCATGGGGGAGGCCATTGCACGGTTGCGGATCGAACACCCCTCCGCATGGCGCCGAAGCGACATTCTAATCACCACCAAAATTTTTTGGGGCGGAGACGGAGTCAACGAAAAAGGTCTTTCAAGAAAGCATGTCATGGAGGGTACAGCGGCCGCACTCGGTCGGTTGCAGGTAGACTATGTGGATTTGGTGTTCTGCCACCGACCCGATCCGCTCACTCCAACCGAAACCGTCGTTCGGGCAATGACTGATGTGGTCCGCAGTGGACTGGCGACGGCCTGGGGCACATCGGAGTGGTCTGCCCATCAGATCACGGAAGCTGTGTGGATCGCACGTTCAATGGGCCTCGAACCACCGCAGTTCGAACAACCCCAATACAACCTGTTTCATCGGGAGCGAGTCGAGCAAGAATATCACCCGTTGTATGCACCCCCGTATTCGCTGGGCACCACCATCTGGAGTCCACTCATGAGCGGGATTCTCACAGGGAAATACAACGATGGGATCCCAGACGGATCGCGAATGACCCAACCCGGATACGAGTGGCTCCAAGCACGGCTCGCTGCGCACCATGAGGGCGGTGTGATTGACAAGGTTCGAGCGCTCACTGAATTCGCAGCCCGAGAGCTGAACTGCTCCATGACGCAACTCGCGCTGGCGTGGTGCGCACGAAACCCACACGTCTCGACTGTATTGCTCGGCGCCACCAAACCAGAACAACTCGACGAAAACCTCGCTGCGATTCCCGTGGCACGAGCGATGACTCAAGACCACCTCGACGCGATCGACGCCATCACCGGGACACGCCCCGACCCTTATGGCGGATTTGGCGGCGCAGGCATGCGGGAACTCAAGGGTTTGTAGAGCCAAGAGCGGTGCACTGAGGCGCCAACGCTGCCCATCTATCACAAACGAGCGGCACCAAATTTATACAAAACCTATTCAATACCTTGTCACTTTATATTCAATAGCGTAGATTGTTCATGGACGCTCAAGCCGTCCGGTCTTGGAACACGGCAATGGAACGCTCTACAATCGCCCATCCCCACGAACACGCCGACGGAACGGTTCCGCTTCGGCGGGGACTGCAGTGGATGGCTTCGCGGTACCCGGTCGCAGTTGCAATGTTGGTGTTCGGTGTGCTGGTTGGCGGCACACCATCGGTCTACTTCCAGTCCATGGTGGCGGCCATCGGCATCGTATTGTTCGGCCTGCCGCATGGCGCAGTGGACACGCTCATCGCACAAAAACTCAACATGATCGATGGCCCAACTCGGTTGGTGGCCTTTCTTGCTCTTTACATCGGCTTAGCCGGGGCCGCCGTTTCATTTTGGATGCATGCCCCAACCGTAGCGTTGGTGGTCTTCTTGCTGATCTCCGCATGGCACTTTGGCGGCGACTGGTCGCCAACCATTGTGGGCCTCGATCGGTTTATCGTGGGTGCAGCACTGCTGTGCAGCACCACGTTGCTGCATGAATCTGACGTGGCCGTCGTCTTCGCTTCGCTGGTTCCAACCGCGGATGCCGAGCTGATCGCTGCGTCCATGTTTGCCCTAGCGTGCACCTTTCTTCCTGTGGCGGCTTGCCTCCCTTTCAAGCCCGAGATCCGCTCGACCGCCCCAAGGATTCCCATTGTTGCCACATTGGTGGCCGCTTTAGCGCTGCCACCCTTGATGTTCTTTATGGCCTACTTCTGCTGGTACCACAGCCCCCGACACCTCGAGGAATCACTCACTGGGATGCGCACCGTTCCAAGCCCCCGTGTGCTCCGCTCGATTCTTGCGCATATGCTGTTTGCAGTGCCCATTATGGCGGCAGCAAGCCACTTTGCGAGCGCCGCCGATCACCTCGTGCAGTCCGCGTGGATCCAGTTTGGGTTCATCGGCTTGTTCGCACTCACCGTACCGCATCTCGTACTGGAAGAAATCCGACAAATGAAAGTGCGTCCGCCATCTCTGCGTCGGTCCGTACGTTTGTGACCCCGACCCCTACCGCTGAATAAACCGCGACATTCCATCCACTTCGTGCCCTTCCACAAACGTCTTCTGGAGCACCTCTGCTCCATCGATCACCGCAAACGTGGGCCTTGAAAAGCAGCGATTGGCGTCAAACGCTGCAATTTCACCATGAAATCCAATCTCTGCCGTTAGCCGGTCGGCGAGCGACTGCCCGAACTGAACGTTCGCGTCCAACCCAAAACCGCAACAGATGATCCCAATGGCATCCGGGCGCGATCGCTCGATGTCGTCCATGCTGAGGGGTCGAGAGTGATCGCCGGGGGCGCCATAGGCACTCACCAGACCCGCAGCTTCGATTTGCTCTGGCACCCAATGACCGGGAGAGTATGGAGGGTCGACCCACTCCAACAGCAATACCCTTTTCGACGTCTTTCGACCTGCCACTTGGGCCCATTGAGCGCGTCTGCGGCCCCATACTTGCTCGGCATGGTCGACAAGACCGACGGCATTGGCGAGCAAAAAGAAATCATCTCGAATGCCGTTCAGACTTTCCCCGTTGAACGATACGATCGTGGTCTCTCGCGGCAGCGAACACGACACGCCGCGCAGGCTCGCCTCGATGGTAGCCTCGGTCACTGCGCACACATCGCACAGTCCTTGTGTGAGGATCAAGTCTGGACGTATCTCGTTGATCAACTCACCATCGACCGTGTAAAGCGACTGCCCCTCACGGACAGCCTGAGCGACCTTGTCATTGATCTCACGCTGGGTGAGGCCAGACGGAATGATGCTTCCAGTGGCTCTTGGTTGGTGCAGAACCGTCTCGGGCGTATCGCACTCGTGGGAAATGGCGCACAGCCAATCGCCAATTCCCAGCTCCCCGGCCAGTTCAGTTGCTGAGGGTAATAAGCTGACAACCTTCATGGCAGAGTCCTCGGAATGCCCTAGCAGTGTGTCCCAAACCGAATGACCAAACAACCAAAAGGCGTGGCGCGCGATTCAAAAAATCAATTTCGCGATCTCCTCGAGTAATCAACGAGCCGATCCCCTCCAAAATGTGGTCCAAAGGTTCGAGATCGTAAGGTCATTTTCGTTCCCGAGATCGAGAGATGTGGCCCGAACCATTGCCCCAACGACCCACCATCGCACCACACACATGCGGACGTCGAGAATCCGGTTGAAGGCGGTCAAGAAGACCCCCTAAAACACAGGATGAATAGATTTTGATTAGATATTGCCTTGCTATCCGAGCACACAGCGTGTAAAACCTAATCAACAAGTGTTCAAAACATAGTCATCAATCATGTTCGTGCGGCGGGGCGCACGCGAAACTCATGACTGGCCACGACTCTACGGGAGACTTCTTATGAATCATTCTCAGCCTCATCTGCGTTTGGTGTCGGGAACATCGCGTTCTGCACGTCCGCACCTCAAAACTCGGTACCCAAGCCCAAACAAGGTGCAACTGGCCTTGGAAGAAGTCGCGCTCCTCATGAGCGAGGTGGTTGATGAGTGCATCGTCGATCCCTTGCGAACGATGATCACCGAACACCTGCAGACCGGCGGCAAGCGCATCCGCGCGCGCACCGCACTGGAGGCAGCCGCAGCACTCGGCATGGATCCGCAGGCTGTGATTGAAATCGCTGCAGCCTGCGAGTTTTTGCACAACGCGACCCTCGTTCATGATGATCTTCAAGACGGCGACACCGTGCGGCGCGGCGCGCCCACTGTGTGGGTTCGTCACGGCAAAGCACAAGCCATCAATGTTGGCGACGTGATGCTCATGATGTCTACGCTTGTCCTTCGCGAAAGTGCATTCGACGCCGCCACTCGATGGTGGCTGTCCGAAGCCTTGTCCAGTCGGGCGGTGGCCACAGCCGCAGGTCAGTCACTGGAACTTGCATTGCTCCAGAACGAATGGGTAGACCGGGAGCGGTACCTCAAGGCCGCGTCGGGCAAGTCCGGACCATTTTTCGCCCTGCCCATCGAGGCGGCTGCACTGTGTGCCGGCCTCGATCCCGAACTTGCTCACTCCATCGGCGACGCGACCCTTGGCCTCGGTTCCTTGTTTCAGGTACGGGATGATATTCTTGACCTCTTTGGCGACAAAGGTCGCGGTGCTCAGGGCAACGACCTCCGAGAAGGCAAAATTAGCGCCGTCGTGGTCGGTCACCTGGAAGCCTGCCCGGAAGACCGGCAGCCCCTCCTCCATCTTCTTCGGAAAGAACGGGACGCTACAACAGACGAGGACATCGCATTCTGGACCCAGCGGTTCAAGCACAGTGGCGGCCTGCAAAATGCTTGCGACATCGCCACACAACTGGCCGATACGGTGTCCAACTCACCCATTCTCGATGCCGAACCAAACCTCCGTGAACTCACCCGTCGGACCGCAGCCACGATTGCAACGCCCGTCGAAGCCTTGGCAAACCAATGAGCAAACAGTCCGTCATGACCCACAACAAATCGGCCATCGTCATCGGCGCCGGCTTCGGCGGCCTGTGCACCGCTATTCGCCTGCAGAGTATGGGCTTCCAGACCACGGTGGTGGAAGCGCTCGACAAGCCGGGAGGCCGCGCCTACGTGCGCGAGGTCGACGGCTACACCTTTGACATGGGCCCGACCGTCATCACCGTTCCCCATTTTATTGAAGAAATCTTCAGCTTGGAACGAGGCATCGATGGCCTAGAGGCACCCGACTTCCCCGACTCGGTTCGCTCGCCAGATAGTCGCATCACCGCCGGTATCAGTGGCGGACCGAACACCTCTCGGTATTGCACAATACGCCCAATAACCCCCTTTTATCGTATCTATTTCGACGATGGAACATGGTTCGACTACGACGGTGACAGAAACAACACCCGTCGCCAAATCGAGGCCATTAATCCCGATGACCTCGACGGATACGAGCAGTTTCATTCCGCAGCACAGGCGATCTTTGAGCGGGGATTTCTTGAACTGGGGTACACCACCTTCCTCACCGTGCCCAGCATGCTGAAGGTGCTACCTGACTTGCTAAAACTCGACGCCGTCCGCAATCTATTCCGCTTCTCGAGCAAATATTTCAAGAGTGACAAGCTTCGGCAAGTGTTTAGTTTCGAGACCCTGCTGGTGGGTGGAAACCCGATGAGCGTCCCCGCAATCTACGCCATGATTCACTTTGTTGAGAAGACGTGGGGCGTTCACTACTGCATGGGCGGTACCGGTGCATTGGTACAGAGCTTCGTCGATAAGTTCAACGAATTGGGAGGGACACTCCGGTTGTCCGCTCCCGTCGATGAAATCCTTGTCACCGCAGCCGATGGGGGTCCAGCAGGTCGCTTTACGAGCCGGGTCGCGCGCGGCGTTCGTCTTGAAAATGGAGAAACTCTCGACTCCGACTTGGTGGTGTCCAACGCAGATTACGGCACCACAATGATGAAGCTCCTGCCCAGCCATGTCCGTCCGACCGCTCCCGATTGGGTCGTGAAGGCGAAGCGGTACTCGATGAGCCTGCTGGTCATCTATTTCGGCTTCACGGATGACCCGGAGAAGCCCCTTGAACTCCGGCACCACAACATCATTCTGGGCCCTCGCTACGAGGCGCTTCTGAACGAAATCTTCAACAAGAAAATCATCGGAAAAGACTTCAGCCAGTACCTCCATATACCGACGATTACCGACCCATCAATGGCACCCGCTGGCCATCATGCGGCCTACACACTGGTTCCAGTTCCCCACAATGGGAGCGGCATCGATTGGAATGAGGCAGGCCCCGCGCTGGTCGACGATGTCCTCACTATGCTGGATGAAGAGGGATACATTCCGGGCCTTGCCGACCGAATCACACATCGCAGCTACGTGACGCCTGACTACTTCGAGACGACCCTTCGGAGCCACCTCGGCAACGGGTTTGGACTCGAACCTGTCCTGACGCAATCGGCCTGGTTCCGACCGCACAACCGCGTGAGCGATGTTGATGGACTCTACCTCGTGGGAGCCAACACGCAGCCGGGTGCAGGCACCCCATCGGTCATGATGTCTGCCAAGATGACTGCCCGGTGTGTGGCTGAAGATTTTTCTGAGGTCGTTGAGAACGCGCGGCGTATGGCCGTTCAAAAGCCCACCAGCCAACGAAAGGTCAGCTGACGTGATGCGGCGTGCGACAAATGTGGTCGTCCACAGCCGTGCGGTCTTGGCCGCACATGCTCGATCGTTCAATCTCGCGTCTGTGTTTCTCACACCGCAGCAACGGGACGACGCGGCGGTCGTCTATTCATTTTGCCGCTTGATCGACGACCTGATCGATGAGGCTGAGGATCCCGCCGATGGTCGCCGCCGTGTTGAAGAGATTCGCGGCATGCTCGATCGAACAGAAAATCCCAGTGCTCTCGTCGCTGAGTTCTTGAGCGTGGCCGATCGGTGTTCGATACAATTGGACGCAGCCAGAGAACTAATCGACGGGGTGATTTCGGATTCGGGCGGCGTCGAGTTTCAGGATGATGACGATCTGGTTCGCTACGGGTACGCCGTTGCCGGCACCGTCGGTTTGATGATGTGTGGGGTAATCGGGGTCACCGAAGATTGGGCTCTGTCTCACGCGATCGATCTCGGAATCGCAATGCAGATCACGAATATTTGTCGCGATGTCATGGAAGACGCGCAGCGCGATCGAGTCTACGTGCCTGCCGAGCGACTCTACCTCGCGGGTCTGGAACCGGAAGATCTCAAACGAGGCAGCTTTGATCCGGCCCGGTTGGCGCCGGTGATCGCGGACCTTTTGAACCTCGCCGACGAGTACTACCAAAGCGGCGACCACGGGATGCGAGCCATCCCATTCCGACCCAGAGTGGCAATATTTGCCGCGTCCCGGGTCTATCGCGCCATTGGTTCGCAGATTCGTCTGCAAGGCTGCGACGTCACGGCGGGAAGAGCGATCGTTCCCGTGGGACGAAAGCTTGCGTGGGTTGGGGCAGCAATTGGAGAGGCAGCCCTGGCTGGACTTCGACCACGCCGGACGCACAATGTAGCACTTCAAGCACCGCTGATTGAGGCGCGGTCCGGTAGTGGGTCAGACCACCCGCACACACTGCTGGCCGCTGCTGGCTCATGAACCGCCCCGACCTCATTGTTGCCGGAGCCGGCCTCGGTGGACTCAGTTTCTTGTGGCATTGGCTGGAGTCCGAAAACCGCAGCCAACGGATCACCGTCATCGACCGCACCTTCGAACCTCGTTCGGATCGAACGTGGTGTTTCTGGGGTCCACCGACCGCTATGTTTTCCGTGACCGCGTGTCACTCTTGGCACAACGCCGAAGTGCGGTTTAGCGACTTCGCAGCCCGCCAAAATTTAGGTAATCTTCGATATCACTGCATCCAGAGTGAGGACTATCAACGGCTGGTTCTCGCCCGGATTCGGAACCACCCAAACGTCACGCTCATCGAAGCCAGCATTCAGGAGATTGGTGAAGATGACGACGGTGCGTTTGTGGTGTCCAGTGTCGGTCGGCACACAGCATCTTGGGTGGTCCAGAGTGTTCAAGGTCATACAGCCCGCGGAGTCACCGCTCGCTATCCGATTCGACAGCACTTCGGCGGTCTCGAAGTCGAAACCACGCGACCTGTTTTCACCCCTGATCGATTCACCATGATGGATTTTCGGGTGCCCCAACGCGATGGTGTCACATTCATGTACACATTGCCAACCAGCGAGACAACAGCACTCGTTGAGCACACCGTGTTCTCCCCCACAACCATGACGCCGGAAGAGCATTTCGAGGCGACCGAACAATACATTCGGGGGACATTGGACACCGACTTTACGGTTCTGAGGCGCGAGTCGGGCGACCTGCCAATGGATGACACGTTTCCGCCGCAGCAATCCAGTCCACGGGTCTTCAACATTGGGATTGTGGGCGGCAACATCAAGCCCAGCACCGGGTATGCATTCTCCCGCATTCAACGCCACACCCGAGTCCTTGCGTCTAGCTTTGCACTGACAGGTCGCTTGACACCGGTTGCAGCCAGCCCTTCTCGTTTTGCGCTTTATGACCTGCTCTTCCTGCGGGTAATGCACAGCAAACCTGCGCATGCATTGATGGTTTTCGAGGCGTTGTTTCGAAAAAATCCGATCGAGAACGTGATGAAGTTCTTGGATGAGCGGACCCACCTGTTTGAAGAACTCAGAATGTTTGTGGGTCTACCCAAGAGACACCTACTCGGCGGTGTGTTTGCTCTGATGGGACGACTCCGATGGCTCCGCGCGATTCAGCCGTTTCGAGGTCTCGGCATTGCCGCATCGCTGTTTGCAGGGTGGCTGAGTGTGCTCTGGATGGGACTGCATGGGCTCCATCCAGCCGCAGGAACGATGGCCGCCGATGGCGCGTGGATTCTTCTGACCGCATTTCTTAGCAGTGGCGTGTTCATGACAGCCCATGAGGCCATGCATGGCCTCGTCGTGCCCGGGTTTCCACAAACAAACCGATGGGTGGGACGGTTGTCCACTTGGACCTATGCGGGTCTCGACTACGATACGCTTGAGCGAGCTCACCATCTCCACCATGCCCATCCCGCCACCGCAAATGATCCCGATTACCACCGGGGAAGTCCGAATCCATTGCGTTGGTATTGGAACTTCATGACTCAATACCTGACGTGGGGTCAGGTGATCCGAATGCATGTGTTGTTCTTGGCGTTGTTTTACGGACTGTCCATACCGCTGTCCAACCTGATGTGGTTCTGGGCTGTGCCACTGCTGTTGAGCACCCTTCAACTGTTCTTTGTGGGCACGTGGTTGCCGCATCGGCCCGGTTCATACAGAGGCGATGGTCCGCTCAAAGCGAGGAGCCTTGATCTAAATCCCATCCTCTCGTTCTTCGCCTGCTTCCATTTTGGATACCACTACGAGCACCACGCCCGGCCGGACCTACCATGGTGGCGCTTGTGGCGAGTGAGGGGTCTGGATGGCGATGCCTTGCACCATGCATATCGACCCCGTCTGCGTGCGATTCCAACCCCGTCTTCGCTCAAGACCATCCCGGTCACAGAGCGAGTGCAGGCCAGCTGAGCTCGCAGCGAGGCTTCCCAAATCCAAACGAATCGGACAAGCCGTTAGGCTTTCACCACTCGTTTCACAACCGAAACCGCCTTGCGTTTCAACTTGGACGCCAACGCACGCCTCCTCGACACCGGTGGAGGAGGGGCTTGTCGGTCCGAGGCTGCAGTGCTGGTGCTGGGTGGGGGTGGTGGACTCGCTGATGGGGCGGGTGGCGGCGGTGTGGGAGGCTCGAAGTCAGGGTACCGCTCAGGCTCCGATTTGATGTAGTCATACAAGCCAGACTGGAATTGCTTGAGGGGCCGACCGTAGTCCCCATCGCAGTCGACGCGGTCCATCACCCGCGTGCCCCCCAGCGCGCCCAACATTTGATCAAACTCTTTTCCACACTCGGCAAACTTTGGGTACCGCGAGCTGCCGAGGGCCATCACAGCAAACCGGCGCCCTTTGACGTCGGGCTTTTCAAACTTGAGGTGGTTGTAGAGTGCGGTCGCGTTGTGGGGAGGATTGCCGTGTCCCGTTGTGGATACGACCACCACAAGCAGGCCATCATCGACAAGTTGGTCGTGATTGAAACTGGACATTCCGAGGACTTCGTTGTCGATGTTTCGCTTTTTGAGGTCCGCGCCGATCTCGTAGGCGCACGCCTCCGAGTTGCCCATCACCGTTCCAAATACAATCGTCACAGGTTTCATGCAGATCACCGTTTTTTGGAATCGCACCGATCCCCCCACTTCTCTTTACCTCTGATGATTGGGCCGTGCATCAAACAACCCCAAAGAATGCACTCAAACCACCACCGGTTGCAGCCATGGTGTGCCGAATGGGATACCTCTTATCGCAAACCTGTTGCATTAATGGAGTTCTCTTGAAACCTATCGCTGCCATTTTCGCTCTCGTGGCCGTCATCGGGACCGGCTGCACCGAAGCCAAGCCGGACCCGTCTGCGGAGTCTGAATCACGCACTGATACGGCTGAAGGTGAAGACACACCAGATTCGGGCGGACCCACAGTTGAAGAAACAGGGGACCCTCCACCCGCCGCACCCACCCTGTGGAACGGACCTGCGATCACCTTCATCAAAGCTGACGGTGCCGATCCGGCCGACCCGGTAAACCAAGACGCCCTCACAGACCTCGTCATCCTCACCCGAGGCGATCGAGGATCGCTGTTCAATGCGGTGACGGAGACCGCGTCGACCAGCAGCAGCCCCGCCGGCACGGCGTGGGCGCAAGGAACCACCGATGCGCTGGACGGTCTAACGTTCGCACCCTTGAAGGCCGCGGCCAACAACAACATGCGAAACGTACCCGGAACGGCCTTCGTCTTGCATCTTATCGATGAAGACATCTACATCGACGTCACGTTCTTGACCTGGACCCCCGGAAATAGCGGAGGTGGCTTCAGCTACGAGCGCTCCACCCCGGATGAATAAGCACTGAACAGGACAAGCGGGTGTATTCCCCCACGCCGGTGGTAGGATGGAGGCGGAGCCCCTGATGCCCATCACTGTTGGAATCATTCTCGCGCTTGCGTGCGGCCTCGCATGGGTCGCGGCTGACGGATTGCGCAAACAACTGGCCTCTCGATTTGACGCACTCGAACTTGCAGTGTGTCTTCACTGGCTGCAACTTCCATTCCTCGCCTTGTTGCTCACTGCGGCCATGCTGCTTCCCTCCGGCGAGTGGAGTGAACCCTTCACGTTCAACCTAAAACCCGGGTATTGGCTCCCGGCCCTGCCAACCATTGTGTGCAATGCACTTGCCAATGCCATGTTTGTTCGGGCCTTGCAGTTGTCGGATCTGAGCTTGTCCGTTCCCTATCTCTCACTCACCCCGGTCATGGCCATGATCACCGGCTTCTTTGTGGTTGGCGAGATCCCCAATACGCTGGGAATTATTGGTGTGATGACCATCGGTGTCGGTGCCTTGGTGCTGAACCCGGGCAAGAACGATGGCGGTCGTTTTCGTCCCATTCACACCCTCCTCAACGAACGCGGCAGCTTGGTCATGCTCGGCGTGGGCGCCCTGTGGAGCATCGCAGTCGCCTTTGACAAGGCCGCTGTTGCCCTGAGCTCACCCTTGACCCACGCAGGCATCCTCGCCATCACCGGCGGGATTATTCTCGAAGGGCTTCGTCGTCGCACACCCAGCAACGAATTCATGAATCGGTTCCGCGGTGGTATGGGTGCAGTGACAATCACGACCGGAGCGATCACGCTCGCGATGTTCACGCAGCTGCTCGCATACAAGTTCATCGAGGTAGCCTACGTCGAGGCAATCAAGCGCTCAATCGGTTTGGTCGGTTCAGTCATGGTTGGTTGGCTGATCTTCAAGGAGGCGAACATTGCCCAACGGATGACGGGAGTGTGCGTCATGGCCGTTGGCGTGTGCCTGATCCTGTTTGCGGCCACCTAAGCCACCGTTGACAATGCCGGACTTCCCAAGCTTCACCCCGTTCGCGAGGGAGCCGCCTCACATCGAGCCGATCTGAACCGTCCGATTTACGCGCCCCATCAGGTCAAGAAACGAGTCGAAGACCTGCTCACTCAGCTCGGTGAGTTGCGCGATGTGCTCCATGGTCTCGGCGCGAATCACATTTGGGTCGATCCGTCCCTCCGTCGCCTCAATTTCAGCTTGATACACCGGCGTATTCAGCCAGCGCTCAACCAACGCCGCATCGACCTCCATGTGAAACTGAAACCCGTACACATTGGACCCGTATCGAAACGCTTGATTTTCACAGGTTGGACTGGATGCCAAGTGCACCGCACCCTCTGGCAGTTCGTAGGTGTCGCCATGCCACTCAAAGATGGGGCGTGTGTCCACCAGATGTCCCATCACCGGATCGGCTTTCCCGTCCTCGGTCAGTGAGACATTGTACCACCCGATTTCCTTCTCCGGATTCTTACTCACCACAGCGCCGAGACTCTTCGCAATGAGTTGAGCGCCGAGGCAGATCCCCAAGATCGGGGCACCTTGAGCCATCATTTTCTGAATCAGGCGAACTTCGGTATCGAGATGCGGGTACTCATCCGTCATATCGACGTTCATGGGTCCGCCTAAGATGATGAGCCCGTCGTACTTTTCAGTATCCAATTCGGGCTCCGCACGTGGGTCCCGCCCAAAATTGACGTACCTCACCCGATAGCCGCCGCGGCGGAGAAGGGGGTCTAGCGTGCCGAGGATCTCATAGGGCACATGCTGAAAGACAAGGACTTTCTTCACGCCTGTAGCTTACTCAGCCGCCTTTTCGTGTGCAACGGATAGACGGCCGAGGATTCATCTTTGATCAGCCGGTGAAGGCCTGCTCCCAGACGTACTCGCCGGGCCGAGAATTTGATCCCCGGTCAAATCCGAGCACATCGAGCAACTTCTGAGTGTCGTGAAGCATGGCAAGTGAACCGCAAATCATGATTCTGTCGGTTTCGCAATCAAAAGAAGGGATTCCCAAGTCGCTAAAGAACTTGCCGTTTTCGATCAAGGTCGTAATTCGGCCCTCATACTTGTATGGCTCCCGGGTCACACTGCCGTAATGGAACAGCTTCGTGGTGGCTTCTTCGCCGACAAGCGGACACTCCTTGGCTTCATTGATTCGGTCGAATCCGTAGGTCAGGTCCTTCACGAACCGACAGGTATGCGTGAGATAGACCTCATCGAACTTGTCATAGACCTCATCATCCCGAATCACTGACGCAAACGGTGCGATGCCGGTACCGGTCGAGAGCATAAACAAGCGCTTGCCGCGCGGCTTCAGGCCCCGGAGGGTGAGGGTGCCTACGGGACGGGCGCTCAAGATCACTTCATCACCAACCTTGACGTGCTGGAGCCGCGACGTCAGTTCCCCGTCTTGGATGATGATCGAGTAAAACTCCAGTTCTTCATCCCAATAGGCACTGGCGATGGAATAGGCCCGCATGATGTGCCGGTCCTCGAGTTGGAGTCCGATCATCATGAACTGGCCACTCACGAACCTCAGCCCTTCTGGACGCGTAACCCGCAGTCGGAAATAGCTCTCAGTGTAGTGCTCAACGTGAGTGATCGTGACGGTAAAGGCAGGAGAAGCCACAGGAACCCCCTCTCAAAAGGCTGAATGGGCCGCGACTCTAACGAACGTGGCCGTGAATTACAAGACCCCGCCCGTAGTGACTGGCCTCGCGAACTGCGGGGACACCGCCCTTTTAAACGAGCAGCGGTGACCCCGAGCAGCCCTGTCGCTACAGGTTTCGGGTGATCTCTCGACCAATGATCATGCGTTGGACCTGCGACGAACCCTCGTAAATTTGCATGACCTTGGCCGCACGCATCAATCGGGCAACTGGGTACTCCTCTGAGTAACCGTAGCCCCCGAAGACCTGCACTGCATCGGTGGTCACTTCCATCGCGGTGTCGGCTGCAAATCGCTTGGCGTGCGCTGCGCTCTCGGTGTTTCGGATTCCATTGTCAGCCTCCCAAGCGGTCTTCCACGTCAGCGCGCGGCTGGCTTCGATTTTGGTCTTCATGTCGGCCAGCATGAACTGAATCGCTTGGTGCTGATGCAACTTCTTTCCAAAGGATTTCCGCTCGTTGGCGTACTGGATTGCGTGTTCGAAGGCGGACCGGCTGATTCCCGTTGCGTGAGCCGCAATGGCTGGGCGACTGAGGTCAAAGGCGGTCATCGCGTTGAACCATCCCTTGCCTTCAACACCACCAACGAGGTTGGCGGCGGGTACCCTGACTTCTTCGAAGTTGACGGCACGCGTGTCGCTCGCGCGCTGACCCATGTTGGTCTCCTTCTTGCCGAGGCTGACACCGTTCCAGTCGGCTTCGACGATGAACGAACTCATGCCCTTGTATCCGGCCTCTTTGTCGGTGTACGCCAAAACGAAGAACCAATCGGCCTTTCCAGCCCCGGTGATCCACATTTTTGAGCCGTTGATGATGTAGTCATTGCCGTCTTTGACCGCCGTGGTCTTGATGCTGGCTACATCGCTTCCAGCCCCCGGTTCGGTGACCGCATAAGAGGCAATCGAGGGGGTCTCCACCAATCGTCCGAGGTACTTCGCCTTCTGTTCCTCGGTTCCTCCAGTGATCACCGGGGCCGCAGTGAGGCCATTGCTGTACGCGGCCGTCGCGAACCCCGGATCGCCCCATGCAAACTCTTCTTGGACGATCACCTCGTCCATGACGCTCATCCCCATGCCACCGTAGGCCTCAGGAATGTGGAGGTTCATCAATCCCAGTTCATGGGCGGCAGCAATGGCCTCCATTGGAAACTCACTGTGCTCATCCCAGTGCTCTGCTTTGGGGCGCACGTGGTCGGTCGCGAACGAACGCGCCAATTCACGCAGCATCTCTTGATCTTCTGAAATTCCAAAATTGACCATGGTCAATACTCCACGTCGTGTTCAAGGGAAAAAGGAACGAGTAGGTGACTACTTGCACGTCTCCGCTACATCGATCGCCAACAAAAGTCCAAGCGATTATGACTCTGAACGTCAAATTCATTTAGGAAATGCCATGAACACGAAACTATGGACTGCATTGCTTCTTGCTGGAACGGTGGTTTTGACCTCCTGTACCGACAAGGATGAAACCACGGACGACACCGCTGTGGCCGAAACACTGGAGGACACCGGTGAGGCGGCTGTGGACGGCATCCCGATCCCCGACCCGGGAGAGGAGTATGCGCCGAGTCGTTGGTACGACGATGGCGGGTACCACGGAACCCCAGAGACCGCTCAACAAATGGGCATTGTTCTGGATGTTCCGTCGTACGTGCAAGGCGGCATCGATCCGGAGACCGGTGGGCACTTCTACGTGTTCAAGACCTTCGAGGATCAAACCGACTTCTCGGTGAGCCTGTACGACCGATCTTCGAGCATTGAGTCCGTCCACATTCACGACGGTACCGGACTGGTGTTCGGGGAAGAAGTTCCACCCGTTCAGGTCGTCAGCCCCACCCAGGTCCGCTGGGAGTTGGAAGGCGACACCGTGTATGTACTCGCGGTGTACAGCCCTGGCGGTGGCTTTTTCTGATGACGACTTGTCGCTCCGTGTGAGCGAAACCAACACCCCATTCATACCCTTTTGTAGACACCTCGTTGTTTGTGCACTCTTTTGGAGTTTTCCATGCGCCCCATTCTGTTGACCTTACTCACCCTGACCATCGCCTGCGGCGACGACAAAGACGACACCGGAACAGCCTTCACCCCAACCGCTGGAGAGTGGCGGTGGGATGGCAGCGAGTACCAAGTCGATACCTGCAACGCGGCCGATGCATGGGACACGGCCACAATTGACGCCACCCTTTGGGACCTCACGCTGACCGAGGATGGATTCCAACTCGACAACGCAGCATGGACGGCGGACCCCATCGAGTGCGTGCTGACCGGAACCGTCGCCGACTGCACATCGGAACTGATGAATGCAGCGGAATGGCCCGAAGACTCGGGCAACGAAGGCTCACCGGATGCCACGTACACAACGTCTGGCGTCATCACAGCCACCTTCAGCGACACCGAAGAGTCCAGCATTGAGTTGGCGAGCACCGTTACCTGCGAAGGCGCCGACTGCGATGCACACGCCGCCGCCGCCGATCGGGTGGTCCCCTGCGAAACCACGCTCGTGGGTCAGTTCATTCTCGCCAACTGAGGCGGAACCGAGTTCTGCAAACGCCCGGCGATGGCCTAGCATCGCCGGGCGTTTTCCGTTGAGTGGTCTGCCTACAGCGGCTCGATCAGCTCAAACATCACGCTCGGGCGTTCCGACTCGCCCCATGCCCCCGGGTCCAACGGCGCTGAAGCGCTTGGGCCCAACAGCGCCACCGAAAAGCCTCCCTGCTCCAGCATTGAGTCGGGAAAGGCGAAGCCGTAGACCCCCGCCGCATCGGTTTTGATGCTTTGAACCGCTCGGCAGTTGTCGGGCGCCCCTCCGGGGCCCCACACCTCCACAAGGGTGTAGGTGTGGCTCACCGCCAGATCGGGTGAGGTGCTGTAGGGGGTCAGCTTTACAAGGGACTCCGCCGATGCCCGTGTATTCCATGCACAGTGAACCGGTACGCCTTCACCAATGCCATCGTCGATGTGCCAACTGTAGAAGGGCTCAACCCCCACGGTGTGGGTGTGAAGCGGGGCCGCTCCCATCCCCCGAGCGTCCATCGCCGATCGCTCGATCTCCACGTCTTCCAGGTGGATCCTTCCACCTCGAATGTACAGGGGATGCGTCCGCGTGCAATCGGAGCTGAGTTCATCGCAGAGCGGTGATGGCAGCGGACTTTGGTAGATGGCAATCCCCTTCGACCCGAGGGTGGTATCGATCCGAACGTTCTCCCCGGCGTTGTTCGTGCCATCAATTCGCAGGGCTTGGTGGAACCCGTGCGGCTCAAGGTGAATCCCGCTCGGCGGTATCAACCCATACTCCCGATCGCTGACCGTACTGCCGGTGCCAAAGGAGACCAAATACAAACCTGAAGCATGCGTGTGGTACGCCCGGCGCGCAGCCGCCCGAAAGCCCTCCTCCGACCAGTCGTGGTCGGTGATCCGCGGTCCATTGATGTACATCTTCAGCGCCCCAGCCGAATTGCAGGAATCAAATGTGGCGCCTTCGCCGCACTCCGGCGTCTCGTGAAACATCTGGACCAACTCATGGCGCGGCGTGCGCCCTGCCGGGTCGGTCCGGTTGTCCATCGTCCAGCGTGATTCGGTGAGGTGATGAAAGCCGCGTTCGGTCTGACTCCACAGGTCCGTGAGGTTCGCCGCCGCTGGATCCGACCATGGGTCGAGATTTTGAACCGCCTGAACCGCCATCTCATCGGTGTACCCACTGCCCGCGCCGCCTGACTCCATAAATTCGATCAATCGCGCATCGAGATCATCCACGGCAAGGGCGAGGGCTTCCAGCTCGGATGCGAGGTCATCGATCGACGCCCCATGCTCGTCCAAGGCCCCGTCCAGCTCCTGCTCCAAGGCATCGATGGCGTCCTGCCAGTCGCTCGACTCGCTTGACGGCTCAAGAGCCGAAACCGTCTGCTCTAAGGTCGTCAACTGTTGCCGCAATGCTCTCACATCGGCCTCCGCGGTGGTGGAATCTCCACCGCAGGCAGATGCCATCAACAGACCTGCCCACACCCAAGGAATCGCCCGTACCATCGCTCAGCCTCCGGTCAATCGTGACCATTACACCATATCCAACAACCCCGTCAGCGGTTGGAGCCCCATCGGTCCCATGCGATGATGATCGCGATGGATACAAACCTGCTGCTGGACTCTCGACTCACATCCCACGCGACGGTTCTTGTGGGGCTCTGCGTTGCAAGCGGATGCACCGATGAGTACGTCTTTCCCGACGATGCCACGATGATCGCCGTGGGCGACAGCTTTCTCAGCTGGCACAAAGAAGACGGTCTCTCCATCCCTGAGGTGGCTGGACGGAACCGGAAGGGAGTGATGGGCAATGCGGCTGAGCCTGGCGCTCCCGTTCTGGGCAGTGACGACTGGACCATTCCCCATCAATACGACTCCGGTCCGTGGGATTGGGTGGTGGTGAACGGCGGTGGTAATGACATCATGGACCGCTGCGACTGCAGGAATTGTTGGCGCGTGATGGACCGAATCATCTCGCACGATGGTCAAACGGGAGCCCTTCGTCGCCTCGTCGACCAAGCCGTGGAGGACGGGGCCATGGTCGCCATCGTTGGCTACATGAACTTGCTGCCTGCGGCCCAAGAGTCTCCGCAGTGCAACGACGAATTGGTCACACTTCGCGAACGAAAGCAGGCGATGGCGGACTCCATCATCGCCGCCATCTATGTCGACGCATCCGAGGCAATGGACGGCAGCAACGCTCGCCTGTACGACGACGACAACCTCCACCCTTCGGTCGCGGGAAGCCGGGCTGTGGGACGCATGCTTGCGGATGCCATGGATACGGCAGAAGCCGTCAGCGCCAACGAATAACCAAAGGGAGCGTCAGTTCCCAAAGCGGTGATGGGTCCACCCAAGGTATTCATGCTGTTCAGCCATGGCATCATCCCACGACATTCCGGACAGGACGCGCATCGAACGAATCACGCCCGCGTGGGTCACCACAGCGGTTTGCGGACAGAATTGCTCGGCTTCTACCCACAATCGAATTCGCTGATGGAACGCCGACAAGGACTCGCCACCGGGAGGTGAGGCATGCTTCCAGTCGTCGCACCACGCTCGCCAGCGAACCCGATCGTGTTGGTCAATGTCATCGTACAGTCGGCCGTCCCACTCCCCAAAACTCATCTCCCGCAGGCGATCGGTAAGCGTCAGGCCGATTCCCCATTCAACAGCCAAGACTCGAGCCAAATCGGCGCATCTCGGCTGGTCCGAACTCACCACCCTCACCGGCTTGAAGGGGGCAGATTCCGCGGCGGTTCGAGCGGCGGCATCC
>DEBL01000118.1:26966-41765 GCA_002348535.1 Deltaproteobacteria bacterium UBA2957
ACCCGCACCGGCTTGAAGGGGGCAGACTCCGCGGCGGTTCGAGCCGCTTCGTCCATGGTCATCGTGCACAGCGCGACCGCCTGACCCACGCACTTGCCTGCCCTGTCGATGGGTGGATGACGCAAGGTCCAGCAGTTCACGGCGCCGCCAGAACCATCAATATGCCCAGCTCACCCAGTTGCTGAAGCGCACCCATGAAGTCCCCGGTCAAGCCGCCGGCGCGGCGCTGCACATACACCCCAAAGACCACGCCCACCACCACCAGTGAACCGATGCACTGCGCGAGCGTCACCGGTGCGACGCCGCTGCTGAAGCCCGCACCGCACAGCACCGCTACCCACATCAATGCGATCACGGCCTGCGGGCGACCGGACCGAGCCACGTCGCGCGACTTCGATGCCGGGTCTTCTCGTCGCACGTAGGGTTGAATCCCGAGTTGGATGACGGGCAATGCCCGGGACAGAGACTGGCCCAGAATGAATCCAACCGGGGCCATGGCACCCAGGTCCACCAGAATGCTGACCTTGAGCATCAGTGCGAGGATGAGCGCCAACGCACCAAACGCACCGATGCGGCTGTCTTTCAAAATTCGAAGCACGTTGTCCGGGTCGTACGCCCCACCCAACGCATCGATGGAGTCCGCCAACCCATCTTCATGAAAACCGCCCGTGATCACCACGCCAAACAACACAGCCACGAGCACCCGAGTGGGGTCAGAATAGCCCTGCAATCCCCACCATATAAGGGCCTGAAGGCAACCCATCAGAGCCCCTACCAGCGGAAACCATATCGATATCCACTGCCACGTCTTGGGCGGATAAGGGAACCCTCCCACGGGTATGCGAGTCAGAAACGTGAACGAAGCACGGAAGGCTTTCAGCCATACAGGCATCAGTCCTCACGATCCGGAACGGAGGCCTCTTCAAACGTCGCCATCTCATTGTGCAGCGCCACGGCCGCCTCGATGAGGGGCAGTGCCATCAATGCGCCGCTTCCCTCACCGAGGCGAAGGCCGGCATCGACAAGCGGATCGGCGCTGAGCGCTGTCAAGATGTGCACGTGTCCCGGTTCAGCCGACCGGTGTCCAAACCACATGTAGTCACGGAGGCGCGGGTCGTGCTGCACCGCAACGAGCGCTGCGCTGCTCACAATGAACCCATCGACCAAGATCGCCATACCGCGCTCAGCGGCGCGGCCCATTGCACCCACGAGCGCCGCAATTTCGCGGCCCCCAAGACGCTGGAGGATCTGCAAGGGGTTGGTCGTCCCCGCCGTGCGATCCAAGGCACGCTGAACAAGATGGCGCTTTCGGTCCAAGGCTTCGCCCACCACTCCCGTCCCGGGACCCGCCATGGCCACGCCGGTTTCGCCCAAAATCCGGGCACTGACCGCAGCGGCTGGCGTCGTGTTTCCAATGCCCATTTCCCCGAGAATCAGCACACGGGTCTTAGGATCAAGCGCATCGACGGCCTCCGCTCCGGCCTGCATCGCACCCGCACACGCGACCGCGTCCATGGCATCCGTCTCGATGAGGTCCCCCACCGTGCCTCCAACCGCGATCCGGCGCCAAGTCACGCCGGGGCTGGGGATGGGGTCTGGGTAGGGCTCTGCACCCACATCAACGACGTGCAAGGGCACCCCTTTGTGCCGGGCGAGCACCGAGGCGGCAGCACCACCGGATGCGAGGTTGACAACCATCATCGGGGTGACCTCACGGGGATACGCACTGACGCCCAGATGCGAGACGGGGTGGTCGGCAGCGAACACGATGGCCGCAGCCGGTCCCGGACTCGGAGTGGCCGTCTGCTGCAGGTCCGCGAGCCACACCGCTACCCGCTCAATCCGACCGAGTGCACCGGCGGGCTTGGTGAGCGCCGCCTGCCTGTTCAACGCGGCTGTCCGAAACGATGGATCCCGTTGTGCGATGTTCCATTCCATATCCACCTCACCACTGGGCTCGGCACCATACCGAGCCGTCGCTCTTGCCTCGCCTAATTGATTCTCAGCCTGCGAGGTTCTGTTTGTGTTGAAACTGTGGAGTCGATGCCATCAGCCATAGAGTGCGTAGGCACCGGGACCGAGGGGAAGGCCCGCAAAGAGCCAACCCAACAACATAATGGTCCACCCAATCAAGAACGCGATCGAGTAGGGCAGCATGGCTGCCAAGATGGTCCCAATGCCCGCCTTGCGATCATACTTTTGGGCAAACACAATGATGATGGGCAGGTAGGGCATGAGGGGTGAAATGATGTTGGTGATGGAGTCGCCCACTCGGTAGGCCGCTTGGGTGGCCTCGGGGCTCAGGCCCATCTGCATCAACATGGGGACAAAGATGGGCGCCATGAATGCCCACTTCGCTGAGGCCGATCCGACCAAGAAGTTCATCAGCGAGGCCACAAACAAGAAGGCGATCATGAGCATCCCACCCTCTAAACCGATGGTCTTCAACACCCCTGCTCCCTTGACCGCCGTGATCGCACCGAGATTGCTCCAGTTAAAGTACGCGACGAACTGGCCGGCAATGAACGCGAGCACAACGTAGGCCCCCATTGAGGCCATGGTGTCACTCATCATCTTGGCCACGTCCTTGTCGGACTGTACTGATTTAGTCAGCACGCCAAACACGATCCCCGGCACGATGAATCCGATGGTCACAAGGATTTCAATCGACTCAAAGAAGGACCCCAATGCGTTGACTGCAGGCTCTCCTTCTGCAACCGCATCGTGCAGCGGCGCACCGGGGATCACCCCAAGCAACAGAATGCCCAATCCGAGCACCACACCCACAGCTGCCGAAATGCCGAACGCGCGCGCTTCCTTCGCCGTTGGCGTTGTGTTCCCCTCGTGCTGCGATCCGTCTCCGGATGCGGGGTCCCATTCCCCCAACATGGGCTCAACAATGCGAGTGGTGACGGCCGTGCCCAGCACCGTGATGAGCGCAGTGGAGGCCACCATGAAGTAGTAGTTGCACGCCGGGTTCACGGTGTAGGTCGGGTCCAGCGACTGTGCAGCTTGTTGGGTCAGGGCCGACAACATGGGATCGAGACCCGTGATCAACAGGTTGGCACTGAAGCCTCCCGATACCCCCGCATACGCGGCCGCCAGGCCGGCCAACGGGTGTCGACCCACACTCGCAAACAGCAACGCGCCCAGCGGCGTCAAAACCACATAGCCGGCATCCGCAGCCATCGAACTCATGACGCCCGCGAACACCACCGTGGCCGTCAACAACGATGCAGGAACCCGTGTGACCAGCACCTTCAGTCCCATCGAGATGAAGCCCGTTCGTTCGGCGACGCCGATGCCGATCATCACCGTGAGCACCGGGCCGAGGGGAGCAAACTCGATGAAGTTATCGACCGCAGACAACAACATCCATCGAATTCCATCGAAGGACAGCAAGCTCTTGACCGACATCTCGACGACATCACCCGTGCGCTGAACCACCTCGGCGTTGACCCCAGCAAATACGGAGGAAAGAACGACGACCAGCGCCGCCATGATGGCGAACAACGTGAGGGGGTCGGGGAGCTTCTGGCCCCAGCGCTCGACGGCACTGAAGGCCCGAACGAGGGCAGATTGGTTGGACTCTTGCATTCCGTACCTCAATGAACAGGTGGGGGGGGGCGTGAGGCTGCGTATAACCGACGGTCGGGTGGATTATGCGCAGGGATCCTCCCCGACAACTGCGGCTTCCCGACCGTGCGTTAAGCCCCACCACAACGGAGGGTTACCCTTGAGCTACCGCTACACCGTCACTGCCCGGTTCACATCCTCTACCGTCGCCGAAGAATGGGTCGAATGGCTCCTCAATGGGCACTGCGAAGCGGTGGTCCGCGCTGGTGCGCTTCGGGCCGAAATCGTTGCCATGGACACTCCACCTCTCGCATTCGATGTTCGCTACGACTTCATCGATCGCGAGGCGTTTGAGAACTACGAGCGCACCCACGCCCCTGCGCTGCGAGACGAAGGAATCGCCTTGTTCCCCCCATCAAGGGGAATCGAGTATGCGCGAACAATGGGTTCGCTGCGGCAAATCATCGAACGCTGACCCGTCAGAAATTCCCTCAATAAAAAAACCCTTTTGCAGGGCAAAGGTCGCCCAAATATACGCTCGCCTCTTGAGGACGACATGGAGAACCCGGCCGACCAATCTCGCGATATCGGCGAGGAATCACCCGCATTCGATCATCCAGATTCGTGGTGGAAGCACGGTGTGATTTACCAAATCTATCCGCGCTCGTTTAACGACGAGAGCGGTGATGGCGTTGGCGATCTGGCCGGCATTCTCAGTCGGCTCGACTACATCCAATCCTTGGGCGTCAGCGCCATTTGGATCTCGCCGTTCTTTAAGTCGCCCATGAAGGACTTTGGCTACGACGTTGAAGATCACCGTGCGATTGACCCGCTGTTTGGAACCCTCGAGGAGTTCGATGCGTTGGTCTCTGCGGCACACGACCGGGGCATCCGCGTGATGATCGACCTCGTTCTGAGTCACACCGCCAATACGCATCCTTGGTTTCAATCCGCCCGGTCAGACCGCAATGCGCGCTACAGCGATTGCTTTGTGTGGGCCGAACCCAGTGAGGATGGTGGCCCCCCAAACAACTGGTTGTCTATCTTTGGCGGTTCCGCCTGGGCCTTCGAGCCGCAGCGCCAGCAGTATTACCTCCACAACTTCTTGGAGAGTCAGCCCGACTTGAACTTTCACCACCCGGCCGTGCAGGAAGAGGCGCTCTCGATCGCGCGCTGGTGGCTGGATCGAGGCGTCGATGGATTTCGACTCGACACGGTTAATTTTTATTTCCATGACCGAAAGCTCCGGGACAACCCTGTCGCGGAGCAGCAAGACACTCAAGTGGTGTCGGCAGACAACCCGTACAGCCTGCAGGACCACCTCTACGACAAGAATCGGCCACAGGTCTGCGAGTTCCTTTCCCGTTTGGGCAGCCTGATCGGCGAGTATCCGGGCGCCATCGCACTCGGAGAAGTGGGTGCGACTGAAGAACGCGCGATGGACCTCATGGCTGAATACCAGCAGCCCGGGCGACTTCAACTCTGCTACACCTTTGACCTTCTTTCAACGCCGTTTAGTGCCGATGCTTTCCGTCGAATCATCGCTCGCGACACGGCGGATGTGTGGCGATGTGTCGCCTTCTCCAACCACGACGTTCGACGTACTGCGTCTCGCTTGAACCAACACTCGGCCCCCACAGAGGCAATCGCATCCATGGCCATGGCGATGCTGCTGTGCCTTCGGGGAACACCGTGCATCTACCAAGGGGAGGAATTGGGGCTCACCGAGGCCGAGATCGAGTTTGACCGTATCGTCGACCCCTACGGAAAGGCATTCTGGCCAGAGTTCAAGGGTCGAGATGGCTGCAGGACCCCCATGCCTTGGCGAGCAGAGGAAGCCAATGCAGCCTTCACCACACCCGATATCGAGCCGTGGTTGCCGATCCCCGAGGACCACAAGGCCCGCGCGGTTGACCGCCAAGAAGCCGACGCACTGAGCATGCTGCTGCAGACCCGACAACTCATCGATTTGCACCGCCAAAACAATGCATTTCGGAGCGGTGAGATGAACATTGTGAGCGGACCGGAACCCATGCTCGTGTTCGAGCGCTGCGGCAAGGAGTCCACTGTGCTGTGCGCATTCAACATTTCCAACGAAGCCGCTGACTTCTCTCCACCAGAGCACTGGAAATACGCCTCTCTCTTGCACCATGGAGGCCCCGTCCCAGAGTCGAAAACACCGGGGACATGGACCTTTCCCGGGTGGGGATGGGTCATCCTCGAGTCGCTTTCATCGACCGCTTGAACTAAGGTTTCCAGTCTGCGGGGGGGTACCGTCGAACCGGCGCTGTGTGTTCACAGTGCCGAAGTGAGTGCTTGCCCATGAACAACGCCCTGAGCCTTCATCCGATCGATCTCTCGATTATTGTCGTCTACTTCACCGCTGTGCTGGCCATCGGTCTGTGGATTGGACGGAACACCAAGGGTGGCGAAGATCTGTTCCTTGCCGGCCGCAGCCTCGGCTGGATCGCGATTGGGTTTTCATTGTTTGCCTCCAACATCTCGTCCACCACACTGATCGGGTTGGTCGGCAGCGCCTACGACGGCGGTCTGTACATCTCGAACTACGAGTGGATGGCCACCGTTGTGCTGGTGTTCTTCGTACTCTTCTTCGTGCCCATATTTTTGCGAAGTCGCATCTCGACCATCCCCGAGTTTCTCGAACGGCGATTCGGTCGCCACAGCCGCCGTTACTTTTCTGGGCTCACCATCGTCACCAACATCCTGGTCGATACCGCCGGATCGCTGTACGCAGGGGCGGTGGTCCTGCAACTGTTCTTTCCCGAACTCGACATGTGGACCACCTGCATTGTTCTGGCCTTGATTGCCGGCATTTACACCGCCGCGGGGGGGCTGGCGGCCGTTGTGTATACCGATGTCATCCAAGCGGTTGTGCTCCTGCTCGGCTCATGCCTCATGACCTACTTTGTGTTCGCTCACCCCGCGATTGACTTTTCGTGGACGGCGCTCACCGATGGCATCGGAGACGCCGCTAAATTTTCGGTGGTCAGTCCCGAACACCGGCCACTGTCCGACGATAAACTCCCTTGGCTCGGCACCCTGATCGGTGTGCCCATCTTGGGCTTTTACTTCTGGGTCACCAACCAGTTCATCGTGCAGCGGGTGCTGGGTGCCAAGAGCGTCGATGACGCCCGATGGGGCGCCTTGCTTGGCGGCTTATTGAAGCTTCCCGTTCTCTTCATCATGGTGCTTCCCGGACTGGCATTCTCCATCATCTGGGCGCAAGACAACCCCGGAATGGCGCTGTCCGCAGACAAGGTCTTTCCCCACATGGTGACCTCCTTGTTGCCCGTCGGCGTCATTGGGCTTGTCTTGGCGGGGCTCATCGCGGCCATCATGAGCAGCATCGACTCCACACTCAACAGTGCATCGGCCTTGATCACCCTCGACTTCATCAAGCCCAGTCGCCCCAACCTGAGCGAATCCGACACCCTCAAGGTCGGCCGAATTTCGATGACCATAATTATGGTGATCTCCGCGCTTTGGGCGCCCCAGATCGCCCAATTTGACGGCTTGTTCAAGTACATCCAAGAGATGCTCGCCTACATGGTTCCGCCGGTGACTGTGCTGTTCTTGTTGGGCGTGTTCTGGAAGGGCGGAACCGCCAAGGGGGCTCTTGCGACTCTGATCGGCGGGCACGGAGTTGCGGTCGCCCTGTTCCTCGGCGAGAACGGATTCTTGAACGACGGTGAGCGCTGGTGGTCGGCCCCCATTCACTTCACTCTTGTGGCGGGGATTGTATTCGGTGCATCGCTGCTGATTTATGTCGCCACCGCCTACTGGGGTGAAGCCAAGCCCGATGAAGAGATTGCCGAACTCATGGTTCAACCCGCTCCGCCGGCGCAACCCGGACTGAAAGACTACCGCCTTCAGTCGGGCCTGCTGCTTGCGCTGACTGCCGCAGTCGTGGCCATGTTCTGGTAGCCCGATGATCGTCTCTCTGGGCGAGTCGCTGATCGACCGCTTCCATGCCTCAAGTGGCGCTCCCACCGACACCCAAATCGGTGGATCGCCGTACAACGTCGCCAATGCTCTTGCGAATTTAGGGGTGCCCTCGGGGTACCTCTGTCCCATCTCAACCGACCCATTTGGCGACGCGCTGGCGGAGGGTCTCCAGCGATACGGAACACGCCAATGTGTGGCTGCACGCGTGGCTGCACCCACGGCCATCGCGGACATTCGGACCAATTCGAAGGGCCACCCCCAGTACACCTTTCACCGGACAGGCACCGCCGATCGTGCGCTTGTGGAGCAGCCCCCCGCCCGTTCGCTTCCGACGAACACCCGTGCCATTCACTTCGGCTCCCTGACCCTCGCGCAGCAAGAAGACTGGCCGCACTGGCGTGCCGCCATTGTCGCCGCAAAAGACAATGGCGCTTTCGTGGCCCTCGACCCAAACCTCCGCCCCGCACTCATCGACGACCTTACAGCGTACGCCAAGCGGTTAGAGGAAGCGGTTGCACTCGCAGACTGGGTGAAGGCTAGCGATGAGGACCTGAAGCTCCTGCATCCCGAGATGGACCCCATCGAAACCATCCAGTATTGGCGAGGAAAGGGGCGCACAGTGGTGCTCACTCGGGGCGAATCAGGAGCGCAGTTGTGGACCCCCGACGGCGGCCGCATCGCGCACCCAGCGGGTACCGCTCGGTCCATCGCCGACACGGTCGGTGCGGGCGATACCTACCAAGCCGCAACCCTCGCGTGGTTGTGGCACCACAACGCGCTCCACACTCGCCTCACGGAATCATCGGCCAACGCGTTGATGCGGTTCGCGGCAATCGCCGCCGCGATCAACTGTGAACGGCCTGGCTGCCAACCGCCCACGCACGACGAGGTGATGCAGCGGCTGTAGCGACGGTGTTCACTGCTCTGCTGAACCGGTCCCCGGCTGCATCAATTCGCTCTCCATCCGCAAACGGTGCTTCTTTGCCCGAGTGGCCGACCAGATTCCCACACCCAACGGATAGCATCCGATACCCGTCGAGCACCATATGTTGGTGGTTCGCCGCGCCTCTCGCCACGCATTGAAGGCCTCTGCAGCATCGGGGTGCCCGCACCGCTGCATTTCCGTCGCAATCCACGCGCGATTGTTGAGGCCACGAACATCCATCATCTGACCGTTGATGGTCAGGGTCGTCATCGTGCTGTGGACGCTCTTGATGGGCCCCCAGTGGCAGTCTTCGCTGACCGGCTCAGTCGGTGAGCCAATGCTCCGCACCGGTGGCGTCAGGAGCACGGTCTGCGGAGCCACAGCGCCCGGCATCAAATCGGCGACGGCGACACTTCGGTAGGCCACGGCGACGGGCTCTTCACTGGTCTGGCTGCACGAGCGCTCGAGGGACATCTCGCCCGATGCGGCCACAAATCGGCCCTTGGCGTCGAGCGTACCGCATCGTTGCTCGGTGATCACCGCGGTGAGCACCTCTTGGACGGCGTACATTGTGCTGCGCTCACCCGGACTGGCCGACGTCAACATTGCCGTGCACTCCGCCGTCGGCACCATTGCCAATCGCGCAAGGGTGTGATGAACGGGCTGTTCAAACCGCACAGTGCGAACCATCGCGGCCGATGCGCTGGCTTGAATGCCAAAGCCCACCTGAACGCCCGCCTCGAGGTGATTGACCACCTCTGCCGACGTGTAGGGGTCTGAGCCGACCTCGGTCGAAAAGCAATCGCGGACCATCAAGCTGTGACCCGACCCATCGTCTTTGAAGATTCGCCCGACCTGGAACACTCCCGACAACTCCGGAGTGGCTGTCCAGCCCGCTTTGTCCAGCAGCCCAGCCAAGGCGGGAATGTCGGCAGCATTCACAGCCGGGTGCACCGCAGCGGCCTGTTTCAGTGCCTTTTTTGGCCCCGCATGCACTGCAGTTCCCATCGCCATCGCGGCGAAACCCATCAACGTCCGTGTCCACATGCGCTCACGGTACCCGAGGTTCTACGCAGCGGCAACCCCTACCGAGATCCGCTCGCTGATTCGCCCCAGCAGTAGGTTTTGAGGACCGAATCGCACTCCGGATCCACGCGTCCTGGGAGACTGATGCCGACGTCCCCATACCGAAGCCCTCTGTCCAGACAGCATTCGATATGGTCGAGGCCGGGACAGAACTGCGGCGCGTCTGACGACATGATGGCACCGACCAGCTCCCCCGTCTCGGCACTGTAGCTGTACAGCGCGTAGAAGCTTTCATCGTATACCGGTTCGTACTGGACGTATCCGCAGCCCGAATACAGCGTACCCGCCCACGGCGGGTCATCGAGTCTCTCCGTCCCTAAACACAGGTTGTCGAAGCGGGCGATGTGCTCGGACACGGTCGCGGCCACCGCGTGCCCACGCACAATGAGAAAGTCGTCCACCGTCACAAACGGCAAGCCTTCATCGTCCAACTGCATGAAGTCGCACATTTCGAGAGGCTCGAACTCGCCGTAGACGGTGTCCTTGACTGTGGGTACGTCGCACCCCATCCCAAGCGCAAGCAGCAAACCAATCCACCGTTTCATGTTCGTGACGCCTCCCAGCTATTCGTACCCAAGTCGGGCGGTGAACTCAACCTCCAACAGACCGTGCGTTCAGTCCGCCGGTCGATCCCGCCAGCCGCAGCAGTAGGTCTGCAGCGTTTGTTCGCATCCGGTGTTCGACAACACCAATTCCGCATCGCCAGCGGCGTCCACTGTTGGGCGGCCATCCGGGCAAAATGTGGCAGTGTCCGATCCAGACAACGCGCCCACCAGCTGACCCGTCTCCGCGTCGTAGCTGTACATCCGGTAGTAGCTCTCATCACCAAATGGCTCGTATTGCACCAGTCCGCACCCGGCGTACAGGGTGCCGGAACAGCCGTCGGTTTGCCACTCCGTTTGCAGACATGCGTTGTCGAAATTCGCAATGTGATCGTACAGCGTCGGTGCTACGCGATGGTTCACCACAAGGTAGTCTTCGATGGTGAGAAACCGCTCTCCTTCCTCGTCGGTTTGCACAAAATCACACGCTTCAAGGCGCTCGAATTCACCCATGATGGTCTTGGTGGGCTCCGGCACATTGCATGCCGTCAACACACCGATGATGATCCCCACTGCTCGCCGCATTTGCGCCCTCCGTTCAGCGGGGTGGCTTACCCGAACGGTTCACGCACGGCAACCGGGATGATGAGCGGGCGCTGTGGTGTTTCGATCCGCCGTGCATTAGACGGCCCGCCTAGCCGACCCAGTGCCAAGGAGCGAGCATGCCCTCACCCAACCCCACCTCCCCCGCCGACGACGTTCGCCGCGCATTGGCCCAGACGCTGAACGACCAGCG
This sequence comes from Deltaproteobacteria bacterium UBA2957, assembly GCA_002348535.1. GTDB lineage: Bacteria > Myxococcota_A > UBA796 > UBA796 > UBA796 > UBA796. Next base: position 37,858 of record DEBL01000118.1, read on the forward strand.
CCGAGCGTGTCTGGCCATGCCGGTGGTGCCCCTCGAGGTCCGCACCGACCGGCTCAGCCGCGCCATCGATGTGCTGGTGCGGTACAGTGATCGGGCGGCTGAAGCGCTGCACGAAGACTTCGGATGCCGACCCCACCAGACCAGCAAGCTGGTGGATGTGGCGGCAAGCATTGACCCACTGAAGTACGCCCGCAAGCACGCAAAACAATGGATGAAACCCGAGCGACACAGCGCAATGTTTCCACTCAACTGGGTGGGCGGCAGCGCGCGGGTGGAGTACCAACCCCTCGGAGTCGTGGGCATCATGGCGCCGTGGAACTTTCCTCTGCACACCGTCTTTTCGCCGCTCTCAGGCGTATTGGCCGCTGGCAACCGCGCGATGATCAAGCCTTCGGAGTACACACCGGCGACCGCTGAGTTGCTCGCTGAGATGATTGCCGAGGCCTTCGACCCGACCGAGATCGCTGTGGCGACGGGCGATGCGGACACCGGCAAGGCCTTCGCATCTCTTCCCTTCGATCACCTCGTGTTCACCGGTTCGACAGCCGTTGCTCGTCACGTCATGGCCGCCGCTGCACAACATCTGGTTCCCGTAACGCTCGAGCTTGGCGGAAAGTCGCCCGTTTTGGTGTCCCGGACCGCCGATATCCCGGCCTCCGTTCACCGAATCATGGCTGGTAAAACCATCAATGCAGGTCAGGTATGCATGGGACCCGACTACCTGCTGGTTGCCGAAGAACAACTCGATGAAGTCATCGCAGCGGCTCACGATTCGGTGGCGAGGATGTATCCGACCATCTTGGACAATCCTGAATACTGCTCGATCATCAACGAACGCCACTACCGTCGCATCATGGGCTACCTCGATGAAGCCCGCGAACGCGGCCAGGCGGTGATCTCCATCCATCCCGATGACGAAGACTTCAGCCAGCAGTCTGGATCATGGAAGATCCCACCCACGCTGTTGCCGGACGTTCGCGACGACCTCACGGTCATGGACGACGAAATCTTTGGGCCGGTCCTGCCCATCAAGACCTACTCCACATTCGACGAGGCCTTGACGTACATTCAACGCAAGTCCCACGCGCTCGCGGCCTACTACTTCGGCCGGGACGCAGCGGAGGAAGACCGATTCATCAACGAGACGCGCTCGGGCGGCGTGTGCATCAACGACGTGATCTTTCAGGTCACCCAAGAATCGATGCCCTTCGGCGGCGTGGGCCCCAGCGGCATGGGGGCCTACCACGGTCACCAAGGCTTCAAGACCTTCAGTCACGCCAAGGCCGTGTACCGCCAAACGCCGGTGGATGTGGCCACGCTGGGGGGCGTGGTTCCGCCGTTTGGGCCCATGACGGACCGCGTGTTGTCGTTCAAGATTAAGCGCTGAGGCTCGCTAAGAAGTCCTCGCGCGACGGTGCCACCGCCAGCCAGCGGGCGCACACCTCCTGGTACGTCGGTTCTGCCCGCCTGATCGTTTTGACCAATCAAACCCCGTCCGTTACGCCCCAAATCTGTTCTTAGACGTTTGATCGTGAGCGCCCGCTCGAAAGAGTAAGGGCACGGGAAGCTGGTGAGATTCCAGCGCGGCCCCCGCCACTGTGACCGGTGAACACCGGAAGTCAGGAGACCGGCTCAGCGATCGTTCCCCAGTCCTCGGAGGGAGGACACTCGCGGTGAACCGCCCATATTGAGGTGCGTGCAAGCGTTGTGTGTCCTTTGACTGCACGCTGCTTATCCATCTCGCCATATTCTGCTTTGTCCCAAAGTCTTGGGGTGCCAATGATGCACCATCCGAGACGGTCGTGGTGTCCGACGAGGCAGACCAGAACGCCAAGGCCACCAGTACCTCCGCTGCCCTCACGGTCATCGCCCTCGATGAGACGCTCCCCATCTCTGGCGACATCGCGGACGCGCTCGAGACCACCACGGGCGTTCGAATTCAGCGACTCGGCGGGATGGCTGGCTGGTCTACGGTCAGCATCCGCGGATCCTCAAGCCGCCAAGTGGCGATGTATCTCGATGGAATTCCCCTCAATCCTGACGGAGCCTCGGCCCTCAACCTGAGTGAGATTCCAACCACAGCCTTCGAACGGATTGAGGTCTACCGCAGCAATCCACCGCCTCAGTTTGGCGCAGCACCGATGGGCGGGGCGGTCAATCTGGTCACGCCTAAATCACCCAAGCAGTTTGGCGTGTCGGCCACCGTTGGCGACCACGCCACACACCGCGGAGGCGGGTACACAGCAGCCTCCACACAGCTCAAGGCAGCAACCGTCGATGCATGGGGCGTGGCCGAATCCGTGGGTACGGACGGCGATTTCACATTTTTTCAAAACCGAGCGACAGTCTACAACCTGTTCGACGACTCATTCGACGAGCGGAGAAACAACGATAAGCAGCAGCTCAACCTGCTCGGCCGGGTGCGCGTCGCGTCCGACCGCGGAACCGCAACGTTCCTGCAGACCCTACTAAACCGCGATGAAGGCGTTCCCGGACCGGCGAATGCACAGAGCATTGGAACCCGCCTCAACACCACGCGAACCATGTCCGCGGTGCGGCTAGAGACCGATGGGTCGTGGGGTCGAAGCGCACTCATGGGCTGGTGGATTGACACGGGCGAACTGTGGGATGACCGGGGCGATGAAGTGGGTGTCGGTGCCCAGTGGGAGGACCGAGACACGCGCATGCTGGGTCTGCAGACGTCCACCGAGGCGGTGCTGACCTCCCGCCTCGTCGGCATCCTCTCTGGAGCCTTCCGGGCCGACCAGTACAACCGCTACGACCGTCTCGTTGACGCGCGGGACGACCCAATGAGTCGATCCGTGTGGTCGGTCAGTCCAGCGCTGCAAGGTCAGCTCGCTCAAGAGGCGCTGCAGGTGGACGGGACCCTGTTTGTTCAAGGAATTCACAACGAGGTGTTCGCCGACACTCAGCTTTCGGACGTTCCGGGAACCCTCAGCAGCACGAACACGCACTTGGTGAGTGCCAAGCCCAGAGGAGGCATCCTGCTCCGCTTTGGCCGCGCCACTGTGGCGAAGGCGTCATGGGGCCAGTACCTCCGGCCTCCCGATTTCACGGAGCTGTTCGGAAATCGAGGCAGCGTCATTGGAAATCCATCCCTGTTGCCCGAGTCCAGCACCACGGCAGACGCCGGCATCCGCAGCACAAAAACCGTTGGATCCCTCGACGCCGTTGCCGAGCTATCGGTCTTCCACACAGCAAGTCAGAACAAGATCGTCTTCGTTCAAAACTCGCAGCGGACCGTTCGCCCCATCAATGTGAAGGGCGCGCGAGTGTACGGCATTGAAACCGCCTTGACCCTCTCGGCCTTCGACCTTCTCGGCTCTCAGACCAGCGTGACCCGGACCTGGTCCACAAACCAGTCGCAGGCCAAGGCCTACAGCGGCAACCAGCTGCCGGGTGTTCCCTCCATCGAGATCTGGCAACAATCATCGATCGGCTGGAGCAATCGCGTGACGGCAGGACACACCTACAGCTTTACCGCAGGCGAATTTTGGGATCAGACCAATTGGTATCAAGCGGCACCGCGGCATCTGCACGCGGCGTTTCTGCGCATGGTTCCCGTTCGCAGCGGTCCTGAAATTGAAGTTGAAGCCCGAAACCTCACCAATCAACTCGTTGAACAGGTGGATCGGGACCCCCTAAACCCTGAAGACAACGCCGTGGTCCTCAAGGGAATTGATGACTTTCACGGCTACCCACTCCCTGGACGAACGTGGCTGGTTTCGCTGCGTTGGTCCGCATAACCAAAGGAACGAACCAATGAACCTCAAACATTTCTCGATGCTGGCGCTGCTGGGCGGCCTCGGCGCATGCGAAAAAACCGATGATGACACCGGCCACGACACTGGACACGAGGCCGATGCCGATGCGGACGCCGATGCCGA
>DEBL01000118.1:42127-42312 GCA_002348535.1 Deltaproteobacteria bacterium UBA2957
GCCGATGCGGACGCCGATGCCGACATCGCCGTAGCCGGCGAGTGGACCGACACGTGGGGCACCCACCACACCATCACCTCGGAAGCGTGGAACGCAAACGCGATCAGCCAGTTCGACAACGACGGCATGTGGGCGGTTGCGCAGAACAGTGCCGACGATGAATGGAACCCCGACCTGTGGTCCAA
>DEBL01000163.1 GCA_002348535.1 Deltaproteobacteria bacterium UBA2957
CCCTTTTGTCACGGCACCGGTGTAAGCGATCGGGGTTGGCTCTCGTTGCATTCGTGACCCACGGCAATCAAGCCAAGGACAACTCACCGCCAGTTTGGGCCGTTATTTCGCAGGATTGATGTATTTTTTGGATGTTCAGAACCGTTTTGACAGCTTCTTGGCCCTCCAACGATTGTCCTCAGACCCGCGGGAAGGCACACTGGACTTGGTGGGATGCGGCTTTAGCCGTTAACCGATAGCCACTTCTGGCCACTCCGCTGGGTTACAATGGAGCCATCCTTGGAACCAGCACACCCGAAAAGAGGAATCAATCATGATTATTCGCAGCTTGATTATGACCGCCGCTTTGTTCTCCGCTCCTGCCTTCGCGCAAGATGAAGAAGAACCCAAAGTTGTCTACAAAGCGAAGACTGAGATCGATTTCGAGGGTGTCGAAGTGGATGGTGAACTCGTCAAGCCACAGGGTGCGCTTTTGTTGGATCGGAAACGAGCCAACTTCAACCCCCTCATCAAGCTCCGGACGGACTTCGATGACGAAATGGACAAGTCTGTCGACGAAGTCAAGTAGAGCCTCTGGCATCCAACGAAACGGCGCTCATTGAGCCCGCCCCAAATCCAAGGAAACAAGCATCATGGCCAACGAAGCCAACGGTACATTACGGCTGACATTCGCGATTTCCAGCGAGGGTTCTGAAACCCGCAATGAGGAAGTTTCGGCCGAGTCAGTGACCATCGGACGCGGTCCCGCAGCGATGATTCGCATTGACAATGACGACCTCGCCGACCTCCATGCAGTCGTGAACGCAACCGATGATGGCGGACTCCAGTTGCTCGACCTCGGCAGCGCCAGTGGCACCAGTGTGAACGGCGAGAAAGTCGCGGGCAACGCGACACTCACTTCCGGCGACACCATCGCAATTGGTGGAATCTCAATCGTCATCACCTTTGAAGCTGCTGCGCCCGTCGCGGAAGAACCCGCTGCTGAAGAAGAGGAAGCCGAGCAGACCGACCAAGTCCCAGCCGAAATTGTTGCCGCAGCCGCAGCCGACGAGGGCAACGCCTCAATCGCAGACTCCGGTGAAGACGTGATGGCATTCATCATGCGCTCTGGAACCGCCTCCAGCGACGCTGGTGTGGACCGCAAAAAAGCGAAGGTGCTCGAGGTCGCCGAGATCTGGTCAGACACGGTGATCGATGTGAAGCACTACGAGAAGGGTGCTGCGCTGGTCCCGATCGGTTCGTCCACCGGCTATCGCTGGCGTTTTGTGGGCTTACCCATGGGATGGGTACCCCCGCGCTTCGCAAAAATCGCGTGGTTGCTCGCACCCACGCTTTCTGAGGCCATTGAAGAGCGTCGCAATGATTTCTACGTGCCACCCGAGGACCTCCCGAACGACGACTACGTGTTGTTCGAGGAAGCCGGAGGTCACTACGTCTTCAACATGAGCGACAGCTGGTCAGGATTCGTTGACATCGGTGACCAACGCCACACCTTCCAAGACATCATCGAATCCGGTGTGGCCACTGCAACCGGATCGGGTCAGTACCAAGTTCCTGTAAATGACGACACTCGAATTGTAGCGGACCTCGGGAACGTAATTTTCTTTTCGCAAATGGTGGCGCCCGGCATCCGTGTAGCCAAGGCCAAGAGCGACCGGGACCCACTTTTCGTCGGCCTGATGTCGTTCATGGCGTTCATCCTTGCCATGATCTTCGTGATTTTCCTGAACTCACCGCCCCCCTCCGAGAGTGAGATCGTTGAGGTGCCCGACCGGTTTGTGGAAATGCTCTTGGAGCAACCCGAGCCTGAGCCACAAAAAGAAAAGAACAAGCCGGACGCCAACCCTGATGCGGGTGAAGGTGCGAAGGCAAAGAAAGAAGAAGGGAAAGTCGGTAAGAAAGACGCCAAGATGGAGAAGGCCAAGGGCAACAAGGTTGAGCTTCAGAAGAAGAAACTCGACACTGAAGTCGCTGAAAACGCGGGGGTTCTTGGAGCACTACGAGACGGTGGTGAGTTGGATGGCGTCTTCGGGTCATCCAACCTCAGCTCGGACCTCGCCGGTGGAATCGGTGGTCTGATTGGTGCCAAGGGCACCCAGATCGGATCCGGCGGACTCGGAGCCCGTGGCTCCGGTCTCGGTGGCGGTGGAACAGCAGCCGGCCTCGGTGGCCTCGGCACCAAGGGTCGCGGCTCCGGAAAGTCGGGCTACGGATCCGGAGGTGGAAACTTCGGCGCCAAAGGCGAGGGTGGCATCGGCCGGATTGGTGGTGACCCCATCATCTTGGGTGCGCTCGACAAGTCGCTCATCGACGCTGTGATCAAAAAACACATGAACCAAATCCGCTACTGCTATCAGCGCGAGCTTCCCAAAAACCCAAGCCTCGCCGGAAAGGTGACGGTGAAGTTTGTCATCAGCAAGACCGGGTCCGTTTCGAAAGCATCGACCAAGACTTCAACGCTCGCGAACAAAGCCGTCGAGGGCTGCATCAACAGCCGCTTTATGCGCTTCAAGTTCCCAGAGCCGAAAGGTGGCGGAATCGTCATCGTATCCTACCCATTCATTTTCCAACCTTCGTAAGGTCGCTTCCCCTCGGTTAAGGGCCTGAATCAAACGGATGGATGCAATGACCAAACTTGCTTTGACCGCACTTATTTCTCTCCTTGCAGCCGGGGCTGGTGCCGATGCACATGCCCAGACATACGAGGAGTATGAAGCAGAAGAACAGGGTGAGAAACCCAAAACTCAGCGTGCGGTCCGCGAAATCGTTAAGGGCACATACGCCAAAACCAACGTGGGCGCTGGATTGCTGCTTGGCAAGTACAGCAAGTGGATCCGCCCGGGCACATCCATTGCTCTCGCGGTTGGCCAAGACTTCATGGACACAGAGACGCTGTCGATGGCTTGGGAAGTCAGCTTCTTCCAAGGAATCAACAACGGTACCGACTATGAAGTGCAAGGAGGCGACGCGGCGGAGAATGGGTACGGACCCTGCATGGCAGATGCAAGCTGCATCCAAGGTGACTTGCGCACCTATACATTGGTCGGAACCTACGAGGCCAGTTTCTACCCGACTCGCCGGTTTGGTATCGGGCTTCGGGCTGGCGGCGGGATTTTGTTCTCGCCGCTGCTCATGGACCCTGAGTACTATCAGAGTGAAGTGGTCGAAACCGCATGGGACGGGGTCCCCACCGCGGTCCACGAGCAGCCCCATCCTGTTGTTCTCGGTGGGCCCACCTTTGAGTACTACACAAAGCTGAGTCACTTTTCCGCCGGTATCGATGCCGATATTTTCTACGCCGTCGGCTTTGACTTGGGCGTGTCCGCGACCGGAACTCTGAAGTACACCTTCTGACAGCAGACCCGATTTCGGGCTATTATCGACCGGTGAACTACCTCTACACGGCAATCATGTTGGCCACGATAGGGTGCGCCACCCCCGTGGGCACCAAGTCAGGCGATGACAGCGGCGTCACCGGCAGTTCCTCCTCATTCGGTGGGATTGCCGCGCAGCCCGATGCAGTGAACTTTGGGGCGATCACCCTAAACATGTCAGCAACGGCGACCATCTCACTTACCAACACATCCGGTGGCGAGGTTACGCTCTCCAACGCATTTACCGATGGCGATGGGTTCGAGCTCGATAACAGCCCCAGCATGCCTCAATCCCTGTCGCCTGACGATTCTGTAACGGTCGCTGTTCGCTTCGACCCCAACACCATTGGCGACTACGAAGGCACCCTCAACATTGGCGTCGCCGGTGAGGTTGGCTACGGAGAAGTCGCCTTGCGCGGCAGTGTGCGCTCTGATGGTGACGAGGACCCCGACGAAGGCGATGGAATCCTGACGGCAAACCCCACGACCCTGTCTTTTGGTGAGGCCGGTCTTACCGATGTCGTCTGGCGCAATGTCGAACTGTCCAACACCGGTACTGCTCCGCTGCTCATCAAGTCTGTTACCTCATCAAGCCCCTCCATTTTTCAGACAGCACCCGATTTCAGCATGCCGAAGGTCCTCGGGCCAACGTCAGCGGTGAGCCTGCTCGTTGGATTCAGCCCAACGGAGATGCGGGATTATGCAGCCATCATTGACATCGAGACGGATACCGTCAGCGGAGGAACACTGCTTCCTGTGTCCGGTACGGGATCCGACAGCGGATGTTCGGTGTGTGCGCCAATCATGAATGTCAGCACGACGTCCGGTGGCAACGAGTTCCTCCGCTTGTCGCCGCTCTCAGGAGTGGGGTGCACGGCGAATGGTGGTGTCACTGTCTCAAACTCTGGCGACCAAGACCTCGACATCACCGCTGTATCACTGGTGAACGACCTCATCAGCACCTGTGGCACGTTCGTCTTGTCTTGGTCCGGCCCGAGTTCAGTTGAACCCGGCACATCCACGACCATTGGGGTTGATTACATCGCGACGGAATCTTGCTTCGACTCGCCATATGAGCTGTACGGTCACAACGTGCTGACCATCGAGGGCACCGACCCCGTGACGCCGACGCATCAAGTTGCCTTGGAGGGTGATGCGCTCTTCTGTGGATAGAGCGCTTGCTGTCTTCACCTTCCCGAGGTAAGACCCGGGGTCTCAATACCGGGACCACACCGTAAGAAGGCGCTCGAGCGCCGTCCAATGCGAGGAACATCATGGCAGCCACAAAGGGCCTTCTGGCCAAGAAAATGGGAATGACCCGTTTGTTTTCCGAGGATGGAACCGTCACACCGGTGACCGTTCTCGACGCAACCTCCAACGTCGTAATTGGCCTGAAGTCTGAAGACTCCGCCGATGGCTACAGCGCCGTTCAACTGGGTTTCGGCGAGAAGTCTGAAAAGAACGTCACGAAAGCCGAAGCGGGAAACTTCAAGAAAGCCGGCGTGAGCCCACGCCAGCACGTCACCGAGTTCCGCTTGGCCGACACGGCAGGATTCGAGGTCGGTGCTGATGTCGCGGTTGCAGACATCTTCTCTGATGGCGACAAGGTCGACGTATCTGGTGTCTCGAAGGGACGTGGATTCGCCGGTGTCATGAAGAAATACAACTTCGCTGGATTCATCCGAACTCACGGTACCCACGAGTTCTTCCGTCACGGAGGTTCGATCGGAACCCGCTTGACTCCAGGTCACGTCCTCAAGGGCAAGAAGATGCCGGGACAGATGGGCAACAAGCGGGTCACTGTTCAGAACATCGAAATCGCCAAGATTGACACCGAACGCAATCTAATCTTCCTAAAAGGCGGAGTACCCGGTCCAAAGGGCACCGTCTTGGAGATTCGCCAAGCGATCAAGTAAGTTCCACACTATAGAAAAAAAGAGCGTCGACCTCACCGGGTCGGCGCTCTTTTTTTGGCCGATCATTGGCCGCAATCTACTGAGAGTAGTTGGGCGCCTCATGGGTGATGATTACGTCATGAACGTGGCTTTCTTTAAGGCCAGCAGAGGTGATTCGAACAAACCGGGCATCCTGATGCATGGCTTCGATGTCGGCCGATCCGGTGTAGCCCATGGCCGCCCGCAGACCGCCCATCAACTGATACACGGTGTCTTTCAACGGGCCCTTGAACGGCACACGCCCTACGATTCCTTCGGGAACCAGCTTGCCTCCCCCTTCTTCGGCACCGTCTTGAAAGTATCTGTCGGATGATCCGGCACGCATCGCCTCAACGGATCCCATTCCCCGATACGCCTTGTAGCTGCGGCCTTGGTACAAGACCAGTTCGCCTGGCGACTCGGCAGTTCCAGCGAGAAGCGAACCGACCATGGTGACATCTGCACCCGCCGCGATCGCCTTCGCGAGATCTCCTGAGTACTTGATTCCCCCGTCTGCCACGATCGGAATTCCGGATGCATGAGCCACTTTGGCGCACTCAGCAATGGCCGTGAGCTGGGGCACTCCGGTACCCGCTACGATCCGTGTGGTGCAAATCGATCCCGGTCCAATCCCCACCTTGACGCAATCAGCGCCCGCATCGATGAGGGCTTGAGTGGCTTCTGCCGTTGCCACATTGCCCGCAATGAGCGGCAAGTCAGGGTACTTTTCTCGGAGAACCCGTGTGGCATCGAGCACGCCTTGGGAGTGGCCATGAGCGGTGTCGATCGCGAGAATGTCCACACCGGCCTCCACAAGCAACGCGGCCCGGTCAAGACAATCGGAACCAACACCAACTGCAGCGCCCACCCGAAGGCGGCCCCTGCTGTCTCGCGTGGCATTTGGAAGGCGGCTGGCCGCTTGCACATCCTTAAAGGTGATCAGACCTTCGAGGCCACCTTCACTATTCACCACCAGCAGTTTCTCGATCTTATGGCTGGCCATCAGCGCCTTGGCATCATCAAGTGCAGTGCCGGGTGCACACGTTACCAGTTGCTCCTTGGGCGTCATGACCTCCGAAATCGGGCGATCAAGGTTCCGCTCAAATCGCATGTCCCGGTCCGTGAGAATTCCCACAAGTTGTCGATCTTCGGTAACCGGAAAGCCACTGACCTTGTGCTCCCGCATGGTGCGTCGCGCTTCACGAAGCGTCTGATCGGGACGGACAGTGATCGGATCCGACACCATCCCCGTCATGGCACGCTTGACACGAGCCACTTCCCGCGCCTGTTCAAGCGGGTTGAAGTTTTTATGAATGATGCCCAAGCCCCCTTCCACAGCCATTGCAATGGCGGTCTCTGACTCGGTGACGGTATCCATCGCCGAGGAGATCAACGGTATGTTGAGCACAAGGTCCCGCGCCAACCGTGTTTTGAGCGCCACATCTCGGGGCAGAACCTTCGAATACGCAGGCTGCAGAAGAACATCATCGAACGTGAGTGCAATGGGAACATCGGGAGTGAGCATCGGATCCTCCTCCCCCTGCGGAAGTCTCGGGCGGGAGGCCGGTTGTAGCCTTACGACGGAAAGTGAGCAACCACCCGAGGCATCAGCAGCGTGAACTATTAAA
>DEBL01000360.1:0-292 GCA_002348535.1 Deltaproteobacteria bacterium UBA2957
GATCGTGAAGCACCCCAAGATGGCAGCGATGAACCCTATCGAGACTATCCATACCGAACCCACGGCTCGGTGATGGTAGACATCGACAACGACCTCGATATCGACCTGTACATTGGCAATGGTGGAATGAACCAGATTCCCGACAAAGAAGAACCCAATCGTTTGTTTGTGAGTTCTCTGTCGGAATCGTCGGCCGCCATCGCCGTGACCCTCAAGGGAAACCGTTCGAACCGAGACGGTGTCGGCGCGATGATCTGGGTGTACGCAGACGACGACGGCCCGCCAGTCACCC
>DEBL01000360.1:607-3004 GCA_002348535.1 Deltaproteobacteria bacterium UBA2957
GCCCGCCAGTCACCCGGTGGGTGACGCGTTCTTCGGGCTTCAACTCATCCATTCCCAAAACACAAACCATCGGACTTGGAAGCCGCAGCGGACCATTTAGAGTGGAGGTGCAATGGCCAACCGGTCAGACTCAACGAATCGATGATGTTGCCGCAGGGTCCCGCCTGACCATCGAAGAAGACTAAACCGGTCACCACCGTCCGAGACCCTGCTTGGCGGTTGTCCAATACCGCGAGAGTCCATTAGGCGGGTATGGTCCGAGGCTCACGTGAAACAAAAGCACTTCATCGACACGCACAAAGGCGCAACTTTGCTGGCATGCTTGGCGCTGATGCACCATTTTGACCAGTGGGGCAACCCGACGGCATGGGTGTACACGGCGCTTCATGGTACCTACGGCATCCTTTGGGTCACAAAATCCATCGTGTTCGGCGACAAGAACTGGGAACAGTCGACACCCCTGTGGTACGGCTTCGTGATCTGGCTTGCGCTAACCCTGTATTGGACTGCGCCGTACATCATCTGCAGCCAAGGGCTGCAGATGCCTCTGCCTTGGCTTGCCGTATGCATGATGTCGTTCATCATCGGTGTGTTTTTGCACTTCACATCCGATATGCAAAAGCACACCGTTCTCTCGCTCAAACCGGGGCTCATCACGACCGGGTTGTGGTCCCGGCTCCGCAATCCCAACTACTTTGGTGAATTGCTTATCTACCTCGGCTTCGTGGCGATACCACAACACTGGATTCCGCTGACTGCGCTCGCAGCCATGGTCACTTTCTACTGGGTGCCCAACATGTTGAAGAAGGATGCTTCCCTTTCCCGGTACCCGGAATGGCCCGAGTACCGTTCACGAAGCAAGCGATTCATTCCGTTCGTCTGGTGAGCCGCCGACCACTAAATTGCGCCCGAGGCATCCAGCGTGGCCAAGACTCCGTCAATGGCCCAGAATGACGTGTAAATTTCGGATTCCGCCACCCACTCCGTCATCGGTTGCTCCAAGTACCAGCGGTTGTTCCACGACTTGGTTCGGATGGTCTGATACGAAAGCGTAATGGTCGTGTCTCGTCCAAAGGCGCCATCAATCCAGCGACCCATGAAGAATCCATTCAAAATCGCCTCTGCATCGGTGTCGTAGTAGTGTCGCAGGTCAGCGATAAAGTTGGGGGTAATCTCAATCATGAGTTCACCCAGCACAAAGTAGTCTTGCTTGTCAGCCTCTGTCGTGTCAATGGCGACCAATGAGTACGGAAGGTCAAGCGTGAGGTGTGCCACCATCGCGACCACAACCGCTCGGGTTCGCGACGCGTCTTCCCTGTCCGCCAGATAGTAATACTGTTTCCACGCATACGAGGGGTCTCGCCCATTCAGCGCTGCGCGCAGGTTGGCGAGATAACGACCGGCGAAGTCGACCACAATGTCCCGGCCCCAATCTTGATCATCGATCTCGCGATACTCAATCGCCTGGATGATTCGCCGGGTGATGTGCCGGTAGGTGGTCGGAAACATCCCCCAAGGGTCTCCGCACGTCTCAAACAAAGAAGCAATCGCATCAATCCGCGAGTAGGTCGAATAGATGTCTTCGTGACTCGTGGTCTGCGTCATTCGGATCATCTGCTGAGCAGCCTCTGAGGAAATCCGATTGCCGCTGCACACCCGCTCGCGCGACCCGTTCGATACAAACTCCTCCCAGTCGGAATCCCCGTACGGCTGTTCACCGCCACCGGACAAATCGACAACCTCACCGGTGTCGGCTTGGTCAGTTGTGGCGCACGCAGACACCAGCACAGAGACCATAAAGAAGAATAAAATGCGTTTAGTTGCGGACATGTTCCCTCCCGAAGTATTTTCTACTTTTGGGTAGTTTATCGACAACGCCGCATCGAAACCAGCATCCGCAGCGGCTCAGATGCACATGTCACCGCAATGACACGAGCCTTCGTCATTACAGCGCCGACGCTCAAGCATGCCATCGAATAAAAAAACCCGGCCCTCAACAGGCCGGGTTTGCATCGGATTCACCGACGTGGAAACGTCAATGAACTACTCTACGGTGATGGTTCCGATCATGCCGATCGTAACGTGCGGCGTGCACACATAATAGTGCGTACCCGCCTCGGTGAATGTGACCTCTTGCGTCTCGCCGAAGGTGACTTGGAAGCCACCGTCGAGGGCATCAATGCCGCGCGAGTTGTAGGTGTCTTCGCTGACTTCAATCGCATTGTGAGTCGCAGACATCACAAAGCGCACGGTATCGCCCACCGCGATGGTCAGGTCTTCTGGGGTGAATGTCATGTCTCCGTCCGCAGAAGTCACCTCATGGGTGGTGCCGTCTGCATCGGCGTCCGCATCGGCATCTGCATCGGCGTCCGCATCGGCGTCTGCATCGGCGTCTGC
>DEBL01000360.1:3314-33755 GCA_002348535.1 Deltaproteobacteria bacterium UBA2957
GCGTCTGCATCGGCGTCTGCATCGGCGTCGGCTTCCGCCGCCGTATCACCGGTGTCTTCGTCCTTGTCACCGCATGCGGTGATGGCCAGCGTGGGAAGAAGGAGAGCGAGGGCAAGATATCGTGTCATGGTGAAGCTCCTTGTGTTGATTGCATCAGTGTGAGACCGGTATGGCCATCCTGATTTGGTCGTTCGTCTCAGCGTCCAACCACAGACCGGTCATATCATCGACCGAAAAAAAAACGACTGAAACAACCTTCACGGCCGCAACCCGATATCAAGTACAACACCCAATGAGTCGCTTCGCCGCACACAGGAGCTTTACATGTATTACTACTTCGCCGGTATGAGCGTAGGAATTATTATCCTTCAGACCTCAATAATTGCGCCCTCAATGGTGAAAACACTCAGCCGTGAAGACTTCGGACGGTCGATCCGGACGATCTGGCCAAAGTTCTTTCTGTTGGTCGCAGCGACCGGGGTCGGCGGAATGGCCGCATTGTTTGCTTCCGCCACTCCGACAACAATGCACTTCGGGACCGCTGCATGCACCGCTTTGTTTCCCCTCGCCTGCTACGCCATCATCCCTGCTACCAACCGGGCCACCGACAATGGCGATGATGCTGCCTTCAAACGATTGCACATCATAAGTGTACTGCTGACGATCGCTGTGCTGGTGGCCAACCTTGCCGCACTCGCGAACTGAGCACCCACCGCCGAACTGACGTGCAGATTCCGATGGCCCACGACCGAGTCCGACAAGACGCGGCTCATTCGTGGCGGTCTTCGTAGTCGCACCATCGAACCATTGCACTCAGGCACGCGATTCCATCATGATGCCAAATCATGCTTGGTGTGGCCATCTCACCGGGGGCGCAGATTCGACTCACACCAAGCCGCGCCAGAGCCAACTCGATGGGCGTGGCATCCTCATCTGGAAGTGCCAATGCCGCATTTTGCAACCAAGGACGCATGGGGCCCAACATCGCCAACATGTCGGTCCAGTGGTCGATCTGAACCACAGATAGGCAGCGGTGGAGTGGACTCATCGGGAACGCGTCGAAGCGGTCAACCGAAACCGACCACGAGAGGTCATGGAGACCCGGCACCACGCACCCACCGCCAGTAATCGTAGGCGCCAGTTCGGCCGCGCCTCTAAATTGCCGAACCGCTGCCGCTTCTCCTCGGTCGAGCCTTCGTGGTGGAAGCCTTGTCGTCACCGCACGCATGGCCGACCCGATTGACCTGCCCAAGGCCATTGCTTCGGCCATCGGGCCGCGACAAAACACCACCTGAGGCGACAAACAGGCCTCTTGGTCGAAGCGGCACACGTCCAGAGCGATCGCCTCGGCAATCGCCTCGGTGGCCACAGCCCCATCGACCGCCGCAAAGCCAACCCGATGTCCGTGAAAAATAGACGGCTTGCCCGGGGGTACCGCCGACTCAAAATGACGCTCCACGTCTACGCCACCCCAGCCTACAAACACACTGCTCTCATCGAGAAATGCGGTCTCCACTTCTCGGTTTTCACTTGGCCACCACAACGACGCGCAGCACCCGGCCAGCTCGGCATCAATCCGCTCAAGGGTCTGAAGGTACAGCGGCAAAAAGGTGGGTTCTCGAGAACTTACTCTCCCCCAAAATGCGCTTTTCACCAGTAGACTTCGCATCACTGTGAGGTGTGGCAGAGCAGGAATGTTGCTGGAGAACACGGCACCGACCAACGCCGGTCCAATTGCCATCGTACGCCCGTCGCCAAAGAGGTGCGGGTTGGCCACAAAGCGATCGAGAACCTCTGGGTCACGAAATTCCGACCGCAATGTTCGCCAGATGTGCGTCGCCGTGGAGGAACGTTGCTCTAAATCGATGGACTCACGAACCATTGGGGCCGAGAAGCCGGTGACGCGCGGCAACAGCCTGAGTGCAAGCTGCCGTTCAGGCGTCTCATCGTCAAGCCAAGCGAGGGCAACGGCATCAAGGCTATCGACAATGGACTGTACCGTTCGGTCTCTCAGCACCCTCTCCTGCTGCTGTTTTAAGTAGCGACCCACATCGCGCACTGCTTGCGGCGACAACACCGGCACCGTTACCTTCATGTCACCGACCTGCAGGTCCGATTGGTCGCCGACTCGGTCGCGAATCTCGGCAGGGAGCCACCAGCCACGAACCTCACTCATGCCTGCCCCCCGACGAGTGCGTCTACCGTTATCGAGCACCCGCGGTCCGAAGTGTTGACGGCCCGACCCAACACCTCAAACCCGTCCGCGTAGCATCTTCCGAGGTCATCGGTCTGAATCACGCAGGGTCGATCGAGGTTTGCCATGTCCAGATGCCGCAGAATCCCCACTTCACCCTCTGGCACCGCCTCCATCGTGACCGGGTCAAACGCAGCCGTGGCAGTCCACGGCGGATTGACTTTCAATCGGGGCCCATTGGGTTTGCTAAATGTGTTGTCGTAAAACTGGCTGGCCAGCTCCGTCATTCCCAGCAGGTTGATGTGATGGCTCTCCGGAACACCGAGGACACGGTCGAAGCCTTGAGCCAATTCCGCCCGACTGACCGTTCGACTGCGCCCCTTGAACCCACCGGCATCCATGATGCGCGACCCGGCAGGCAGCGTGGTGGACCACCCCTGAGCATCGAGGGTATCGAGCAGGTGCACGAACCCGAAACTCGCACCGATAAGCGTGATGGGCTCATCAGACGACTCGAACAACTGAACCAACTCCACCAGTTTTATGCCATCCGGCCCAACGAAAAAGCCCGAACCAATGGCTCCAAACTGATCGACCAACCGTTGCATTCCCCACGACATGATGAGGTGAGGCGCACTGGAAGGAGGAGGCGCCAGCACCGCGATTCGTGTGACGGTCGCGTCTGGAAACAAGTGCTGCGTGGCATTCTCTCGAATCGATTCAGCCATCACCTCCAGCCCATCGTGGCTGAACAAGGATCGTCCGAATGACGTGCTGCTTGTTCCCGAAGTGCGGAATTCTGCCACAATATCCGAACCGCTAAACAGCCGATGTCGCTTGAATGCGGCCGTGAATATGGGAGGAATGTCGAACCAACTCTGCATCAACCGCGGATCGAAACCCCGCGCTTTGGCCAGCGCTCCGTAGGCATCGATCCGATCCATTTGCCACGAAACAAGTGCCTTGACTCGTTCAAGGTCGAGTTCCGGTGAAGCGATTGCCTGAAGTACCAGATCTTTCATTCGAACTCCGGCATGCGGTGAATCGCTATCATCTTGCCGTCCATCCACGCCTCGATGACCTCAACTGCAGCGGAACGGTCACCGCTGAGGGCTTCCACAAACCGTCGCACATCAATCGCACCGTCGAGCCACGCTTCCCGCGGCAGGGGCCGTGCCCGCAACACGGCATGAATGCGCTCCATCGGGACCAGCGGAACGACCCAGTCATCGTCGCGGACGGACGGCAAGTCTCGCTCCGTTGCACTGAGCGACCGGTCAGCACTCCGATAAGCAAACAGGTTTGGTTCGGATCCGAACTTGCGACGATAGGTGTAGCGAACGGCCGATAGTCCGGCATTGACTCCGTCGCCCAACGCCATCGCGGTGGACCGGTAGCGACCGGTAACGTCTCCTGCAGCAAACACGCCCTCCACCGAGGTCGAGCACCAAGGATCAATGGTGATAAACCCGTGGCCGTCGTCGTCGAGCCCTAGCTTGTCCCAGTCGCGCCGTGTTTGATTCTCCCATGCGTTGTAGTCCAGCAGAATTGCAGAACAATCGTGGGTGTGCTCTTCGCCGTGTTCGTCAACCCACTGGACACGCTCGACGCCCGCTGCGGCATCCCGCTCGAAGTCCGGAGCCGCTGGATCGTTCCGGTCGCCTGCATCAAAGCCAGCGGAGGTGCTCCCCTTGCCGTCCACTTGTTTCAGCCGACCTCGAACGACCCGACCAGGCAAATCGGGCAACTCCACCGCCAACGGCTCATCGATCACCCAAAGCACGTCGGTGGCGCGTGCGAGCGGGCCTGCGAGTTCGGCGAGATGGGCAGACTTTCGGTTTCCAAAAACGACCACGCCTCGACGACCCGCCACTCGGATTCGGTCAAACAGTTTGGGGAAGTACTCGTACCCCATGTACGTCACAAACAACCCCCTCCCCAGAAAATGGCGCTCGTTAGAGAGCGGTCGCATTCCAGTGGCAACGACCACACTGAGCGCCCGAATCGCGGGTCCATCGGCTGTCTGTACGGAGAAGCCTGCATTCGATTTCCGAATCATGGTGACCCTGTGAGGCAACACCGGGATGGCATACCGTTCAAAATCCGTCATGATTCGAGTCACGAGGCCATCACCAATGTACCGATAGCCGGGGCCCGTAATCGAACACGTCCGCCATCCGGCGAGGCCTCCAATCGGTCCGGGCTCAAATACGGCCACCGAACACGGGAGGCTGCGGTAGCTCTTTACCCAGCGGCACCGCACCGCCGCACTCATGCCAGCGGGACCGCCACCAATAACAGCCACATCGACGTCGTACGGTGCCTCTGGATGGTGCATCAAATGGCTCCGGTTTCCGTCAAATAGGGGATCAGTCCACCGGCCTCGAGTACCGCGCTCCAGTACGGATCCAGCGCATGAAGTGCGATCGACCGGCCGGTTCTCTCGTTGATGAGACGGTCCCCTTCGACCTTCAGGACGTCCCCGGGATCCGCTATTCCCGTCACGGACGGGGCGGTCCGTGCCACGACGCCGAGGCACATCGCGTTCCGGAAAAAAATTCGACCGAAGCTCTCCGCCACAACCGCCCGCACACCCGCCATCTTCAGCGCTGTCATGGTGGTTTCTCTCGACGAACCACAGCCAAAGTTCTTACCGGCGACGATGACTCGAGGCAGGTCCTCTTCCCGGTCATCCACAGACGCCAGTTCGCCCATGAATCCCTTTCGGACGGTGGTGGTGTCGAGACTGAAAAAGTAGCTCGGATGCAGCATGTCCGTGTTGATGTCGTCGCCAAACACGACCGCTCGACCCGAAATCATGGCATCACTTCGCGGGGATCTGTGATTCGACCGGTCAGCGCGGCCGCGGCGGCGGTAAGGCCGCTGGCCAAATAGACCCGAGCCGTGGAGTCGCCCATCCGACCACGAAAGTTGCGATTTGATGTGCTCACACACACTTCACCGGCCGCCAACAACCCCTTGTCAATGCCGCCACACGCCCCGCAAGATGGATTGGTAATGACGGCGCCGGCGTCGATGAGCGAGGTCAACCATCCCGCCTCCATTGCGGCGCGATACACCGCCTGCGAAGCGGGTGTGACCACCAGTTTCAGATACGGCGACACCCGCTGACCGTGGAGCAACATCGCAGCGTCTCGGATTTCCTCGAGACGCCCACCTGCACAACTGCCGATGAACACCTGATGAACCCGTTCGCCCCCCACATCATCAATGTCTTCAACATTTGCCGGTGAATACGGAATCGCAATCTGGGGCGCCAGAGCCCCAACGTCAACCGAATGCACCGCGTCATACGCTGCATCGTGATCGGGCGCGAGGTCCACGCCCTTCGGCCATTCGCCGCCGTTCGATTCGTAAAACGCCTTCGTGAGTTCGTCTGGGACCCAGATGCCATTCACTGCACCGCAGTCTACCGCCATGTTGGTCAAAGTTAACCGCCCGTCCATTGGAATCGGACGGCCCGACGTCTGGTCTTCGAATTCGAGAGCCTTCCACCCAGCCCCCCCTTCTCCGTACGTCTTCATCATCCACAAGGCGAGGTCCTTGCCGCGCACATGGTCCGCCAACGAGCCCCGCATGACAATCTTGTCCGACGTGGGGGTGCGCAGATGCGTCGTGCCCGTTTGGAGAACCGCCAGAATGTCCGTCGAACCCATTCCGGTCGCAAAGGCACCGAGCGCACCGGCCATGGTGGTGTGCGAGTCGGCACCAACCACGATTGAACCGGGCACACACCGTGGACTCTCAACCAACAACTGATGGCAGATCCCACGCATCATCTCGAAGGTTCCTCCCGCGGAGGCACCAATCCCGTGTTCCTCCACAAAATCCAAAAACCGCCGGAGTACGTTGGCCCGGTCCACCGAGGAGGGTGGAGCGAAATGATCCGCAACCAAGAACAACCGCTCTGGAAACGCCAGCGGCTTTCCTGCATTGGCGAATCTGTCCACAACCAACGCAATGGTTGCATCGTGGCCCAGCAGCAGGTCCGGTTCGATCTCAAACCACTCCGACCCCGGCATTCGATTCCCGGTTCGTCCTCGGTTCAATATTTTTTCAGTCAGCGTCTGACTCATTCGCGTCCCACGACCATTTCGTGCGCCCAGAGTAGCACTTGAGAAACTGCGACCCCTTGAGCAGCCTGTCGATGCCTCGCTTCGGCCTCAAGGAGCGCATCGAATGCAGCCGAATCCTGTTTCATCGCCTCCGCTTGTACGCGACTGCGAAGCGCATCGAGTTCGGCAGGAGTGAGTACCACCTCCTCAGCGTCGAGGAGTGCGGCGAGATGGGCGGTTCCGGAGTGCTTACCCAGCAACAGCGTGCGCTCGCGTCCAACACGGTTCGGCTCAATGGCTTCATACATTCCGGGGTCGGCAAGCACGCCATGGACGTGAATACCACTTTCGTGGCGAAATGCATTGGCGCCCACAATCGGGTGTCCCGCCGGAACCGGTACACAGGCGGCTCGCTCCACGATCTTGGAGAGCGCAGGCAGGCTCGAAAGTCGGACACCCGTCTTCAAGTCCAACAGGGTCTCGGTGGACACAACCACGGACCCCAAGTCGGCATTTCCCGCCCGCTCACCCAGACCATTCACGGTCACAGTGGGCCAACGGACACCGGCCTCGATGGCCGCGACCGTAAGTGCCGTAGCCATGCCAAAGTCATTGTGGCAATGAACCCCCAGTTCCGGACCACCCCTGAGGCAGTGCATCATCCACTGCACCAAGGCACGCCATGCCTCGGGGGATTGACTGCCAACGGTATCCGCCAAGTAGACCCGGTCCACGCCGAGGGCTGTGGCTGCATCCACGAGGGCACTGAGATTTTCCTTGCTGGCCCGCGATGCATCTTCGGCGACCACTTCGATTGAGGCCCGACCGCCAATCAAGTCGACGCATTCACCAAGCGTGTCGAGCAGTCGACCTCGTTCCATCCCCAGCCGTTTGCTCAGGTGGCCGTCCGAGATGGGGCAGATGATAAAGACCGCGCCTACCCCGCAGTCCATGGCGAGTCGCACCATGTCCGGCCGACACCGAACCGACGCACCGACCACCATACGTTGGCATTGCGCAACAGCCTCGCGGAGAAAACGCTGCTCGTCCACGTTGACGGCCGGCATACCCGCATCCGCCATGGCAACGCCGGCATCGTCCAAGCTGAGGGCAATCTCCAGCTTTCTTCCCGGCGGCATCGACACGCCGGCTGTTTGGTCGCCTTCACGAAGCGTGCAATCGACCACTCGCACGCGTTCAGTCACGGTTCGCCCCTCAACCAACTCTTTCGGACAACGGGCCCGCGCAGCGTCCGCTCCTCATCCAAGGCATCCATGTAGTCCACTTGCTCACCAATCTGAAGCGTTGGTGCTGCATGCCCGCGCCGTCGAGCCAACTCTTTGCGTCGGGAGAGGCAGTGAGAGCGCCCTTCTGCAGGTGCATTCCATTGCCGAGGGTCCTTTGCCAAAAAGCAGAAGTTCATGCACTTGAGGTGCTGAAGGTGTCGCTCAAAGTCTGCAATTCCGCCTTCGTCCCGGTCATCGCCAAAATACCCATTGATCTTGAAGCCAAGGCTCGAATAGGTGTCGGCACGATCCCCACCGTGTGCACGGTAAAAATCCATGAAACAGTCGCGGTCTGTGACCATGTTGTAGCTGCTCGGCGTTTCAAACTGGGGGGATCCGGGCTCGAGTTGAACCGTCCAGGTCATGACCCGCCGAGCATTGGCGTATCGGTCTGCAATGATGTGCTTCATTGCCGCAGTTTTTTGCGCACTCTCGACGTTTTCCCCCGGCAGGGCAAGGCTAAAAAAGACATCAACGCTGATGCGCTCCTCCTCCAACCATTCCAGCGCCTGAAACATCTCGGCATCCGTGTAAAACGGTTGCTTGTTTTGCTTGCGGACTCGCTCATCGCCGGCATCGGGGCTGATGGCCAAATACGATTCGGGGCTCGGGAAGGTTCGACGAAACTCCTTCACAAAACGCCGTGTCGGAAGACCCCAGCACTCAAAATAAAAGTCCACGTCAAGCCGCGCCTTGCGAATCGCCTCAAAGACCGACAAATAGTAGTCGTCTTTCCACGGAATCGGGTCGAAACACAAGGACATCGTCTTGTAGCCCCAGTCCATGGCGGCTCTGATATCGTCGAGCACGCGATCGGGGTGGCGCCAGGTCACTTTTGCCGTTCCGTTGATCTTGCGCAGCGTTGCCTGATTACCACCGCAGAAGGTGCACTTCCACGGGCAACCCCGACCGGTAAACAACGGAAAAAAAGACCGCCCCATGGCCAACATTGACGTATTTTCTTCGGGTGTGTATTCCCGACCGTAAGCGAGTGGAAATCCAAACGACCGGGCATAACGAGAGGCATTCCTGAGCGGCATAAGGTCCCCGAATCGCAACTCATCCAAAGGCGGAACCATGCCATCGGCGAACACAATACCGCGGGTTTCCTTGATTTCTTCGCCGACCCGGACCGCGAGATTCGGAACGCTTTCCACGGGGCCATGTTCAGCAAGCGTGGATACGAGTTTTCGCACTACCCCCTCGCCGTGCCCGAGCACCACCGCATCGATGAACGGAAACGCCTCCAGAATTTCCCGGGCGAAATACGCCGCGGTAACGCCGCCCAAGAACACGAACGCCTCGGGATGAGTGCGCTTCATTTCCCTCGCCATCTCGATCGAGTCGAAACTCTGGTAGTGCCAGTACAGGCTGATGCCGACGGCCCGGATTCGGTGATTGGCGTACGTCTTCGGTATGGGTGCCGTAGGGTCTTCGAGCCACTCTACACCCGCATGCGCCAACTCGACACGCCATCCATCTTCAAGCAACAAGTTGGCCAGCGCGACAAGCCCCATAGGCATGTACGTGATGTTGAAAAAATCACCCAGGGGTAGGTAGTGGTTGTCTGCCTTCGGCGTGTGCACAAATAGGCAATCAAGGTCGGGTCGCATGGTGGGCCTTCGGTGCCTTGAATTTACCACTCTAAAAGGGCAATGCACGCAATAGACGCACACCACGTTGGACTCGCAGCAGGGGCGGCTGACGACATTGGGGCTCGATCGCCCTCAATGTGGGAGTGGGCCGCCTCTGCAGAGCCGCGAAAAACCAGCGTTTTTTTTGCACCCAGACGCTTTCGGCCAGGACCAATCGTCGTTTCGTCTACCCCGGGCGCATCAGGTGAGGTCGAGCGGTTTTCCAGTAGGCGAAGAACCGTCGAAGGCTTGGTTTGCGGTCGAGAGTGACAAAAGGCCGATCCGCAACCGCATCCACCTTAAAGTCCTTCCGTAGGGCAGAGATCATACTGAGCAGCGCGGGGTTCACCGTGGCTGGGACCACAATCTCGCTCGCGTCTATCCTTCGTGCCTCATCCGCCAGTACAGCAACGGTGCTGCCGCGAAGGACGTCAATACCCATCTCACTGAGGGTTTCGTAAATGAACACAAGGCGCTGAAACCCGTACTCCATGGCTTCGAGATGGTGGTCATCCCAGACAAAACAAATGGAGTCCCCGGCACGCCGTGAGGCCAGCGCAGGATGGTCGAGCGACAGCGCGTCCTCGTGTATCCAGAACAATCGGTGGCTCATCGCGCTTGCCGGTTCGGAAACAGTCGAGCGCTCAACTCGCCATAGCTCGCATCAATCACCCGGTTGAAATCCGGGCGGGTATCAATGTCCGGACCCGTGTACTTCACCACATTTGCCAAGTTAAAGATGTAGGGTTTCCGGCTGAACGTACTGGCTACCCATTGCCATGACAGGTTGTTGCTGGCCGGGTCGCCATCGAGCAACCATGACATCATCCACCGCGCCCCAGACTGCCAGCGAACCCGCCGCCAGTGCACAATGTAAGAAGCCAGGTACATCCGAGCGTGGTTGTGCAGGTACCCCGTGGCTTGCAGGGTGTGGATGAAGGCGTTGATGCATGCAACCTCTGTGTCGCCACGCAAGATGTCGTTGGGCACATCAGCGCAGTAGTCGTTCTCACTCCAGCCCGTTTTGTACGGTTCGATGCTGCTCCAGATGCGTTCTGGGTGGGCCGCGTAGATGCGTTGCCAATAGTCGCGCCATGCGAGCTCTTGGATAAACTTCTCAATCCGTTCGGGATTGCCCGCGATCCGAACAGCTTCATCGCGAACGGCTGCCAGGCTCAGCAGACCATGGCGAATGTAGGGCGACAACCGAGTCACTGCTCCGTCCAAGTGGTTTCGTGTCCGGGCGTAGCGCAAAGGCTCGATGAGCTGCAAACGCGAATGGGCTGCTGATCGACCACCTCGGATCGGACTGGCGGACCGAGCCGAAAGCCACGGAGCGATGGAGGCAACATGGCTCACCAGCTCGGCTCGGTCCTTAAAATCAGTCTTCAGTCGCTCTCCGTCGTGCACGGCTCCCCCATCAACGCCGATAGGGACACTTCATTTCGAACTTCTATTGCACACTGACCTTAAATCGCCCGATGTTTGAACCGATTCAAAACTTATTCAAGAACGGATCTCTAACTTAATCATAATCTATTCATTTTTTTTTGATTTTACGAGATTCAAGGTTTAAAGCGGCAATTTTATGGATATTTCTATCCATTATATATTCAATACATGTTCAAAATGTTGTCTAAACCTACTTATTCAAATAACTATGTTGTGCGGCCTGAGTCGTGTCGCGCATGACGGCTCGAAAACGCCATTTTGGAGGCACAAATGGACAAATCACTAATGCTCGACCCCGGCGATTTTGTCGGCGTCAGTTTCTGGATTATCTCCGCTGCGATGGTTGCGGCGACCTTCTTCTTCTTCATGGAGCGCGACCGCGCTGTCGGCAAGTGGAAAACTTCTCTTTCCGTCGCATCGCTTGTGACCGGTATTGCGGGCTTGCACTACTTCTACATGCGAGACGTGTGGGTGGCGACAGGCGAAAGCCCTACCGTCTTCCGGTATGTCGACTGGCTCCTCACCGTGCCGCTTCAAATCGTAGAGTTCTACCTCATCTTGGCCGCTGTAACCGTAGTCGCATCCAGTCTATTCTGGCGCCTTCTCGTGGCGTCGATCGTAATGCTGGTCGCCGGATACCTTGGCGAAGTCGGTGGAGCGGGCTCCGCTGGACTCTGGCCTCTGTTTGCGGTCGGGATGGCTGGCTGGCTGTACATCGTGTACGAAATCTTCGCTGGCGAAGCGAGCAAGATCAGCGCCGCCAACGGCACCGAAGCGTCGCAACGCGCATTCAACGCATTGCGCATGATCGTCACCGTTGGATGGTCCATCTACCCACTCGGCTATGTCTACGGATACGCCGGCGGTGGGGACGCCGAGACCCTGAACCTCATCTACAACTTGGCTGACTTTGTCAACAAGATTGCCTTCGGTGTAGTCATCTGGGCCGCAGCAACATCGGACTCATCGGCGAAGGCTGCCTGAGTTCACATGTCCGCATCGAGCACACGTTCGATGCGGACATGCCCTGCGGGCGACTGGTTCTTTCGTCGGTGGGGGGCGCCAAGAAACGAAAGGTCTAAAGACACAACGTTTCTTGGGGGGGCGGCCCCCACCGGCACTTCCAGAGCCATAATGAACACCGAGCAACGACCCGTTGCTCGGTGTTTTCGTTTCTGCACTGCACCTTGAAGGCCAACCCTCAATGGGTGATTGGATCGCAATGAACCCCGCACTCCCAAGCGTCGCCCGAGTTGTATGCATCTTTGGTACAGGGAGCGACGTGGGAAAAAGCTGGATTACGGCTGGCCTCTGCCGGATGCTGACAAACAAAGGCCTCCGGGTCGCCCCGTTCAAAGCGCAGAACATGTCGAACAACGCCGGTGTCACCCCTCTCGGCCTCGAGATGGGCCGTGCCCAGATTGTGCAGGCTCATGCGTGCAAGCGTGCCGCACACGTCGACATGAACCCGATTCTTCTCAAGCCGAACACCGATACTGGCGCACAGGTCGTGGTGCTTGGGCAACCCATTGGTACTGTCGAAGCGGCCGATTACTTTTCGGGAGACATGGAGTCGCGCCATGCCATCGTACACAGCGCGCTTGACCGATTGCGCACACAGGCCGATGTGGTCGTTGTTGAAGGAGCAGGCTCCTGCGCGGAGGTCAACCTACGCCACCTCGACTTGGTCAACATGCCAGTCGCCCACTACGCGGATGCTCCGGTCATCTTGGTTGCCGATATCGCCAAAGGGGGTGTGTTTGCTCAGGTGGTCGGCACCCTCGCCGTCATGCCTCCCGAAGACCGCGCGCGGATCGCTGGCATCATTATCAACCGATTTCGAGGCGATGAATCTCTGTTTAATGGCGGTCGACGATGGTTGGAGGAGCGCACTGGCCTGCCCATACTCGGTGTTGTCCCATGGGCGTGGGACATCCACATCGATCAAGAAGATGGGTTCTCACCCGAGACGCAGTTGGACCCGGATCCGCCAACCAATCGTACGGTCATGTCGGTCGCCGTGATTCGACTCCCCCACATCTCAAACTTCACGGATCTCAACAACCTCGAACGCCATGGATGCAGGGTTGATTACCTGTCGATTCCACGGGATTTGTCTCCCTATGATGCCGTCCTTCTGCCGGGGACTAAAAACACCCGCGGCGATCTCGGTTGGATGCACGAACGCGGATGGGTACAGGCCATACAGGCCTACACAGGCACAATCATCGGGCTGTGTGGCGGGTTTCAGATGCTGGGCAGCAGCATCAACGATCCGGACGGCATCGAGGGCAAGCCCGGGACCTCGATCGGTCTTCGGTGCATTGAGATGGATACCGTCATGCATGCGGCGAAGGTGACGAAAGAAGTCATGGGTTCCGTTGGCAATACCGCCGTCTACGGATACGAAATCCATTGCGGCCGGTCGACCCAAACCGCTACCTACCCCCCTCTGGTTGTCCTCGACAGCGGGGAAACTGAAGGCATCCGGTTGCCCAAACTGATTGGGACCTACATTCACGGTATTTTTGATGCGCCCGGCGCCGTCGCAGCCATCTTGGGGTCCGTCCGCCCCGATCTCAGCTGGCCCGAACTCACCTCTCACCAAGAGCACCAACACGTGCAATTCGACCGCTTGGCCTCTCATCTGGAAACCGCACTCAACGAGGACGCCCTGATGCGAATTGTCAACGCCCCCGTCACGGAACCGGGGGGGGCATGAACATGAATAAACACCACCGCACTGTTCAGCAGACGCGCAATCCATACAGCTTGCTTGAGGACAACACCAAACGCAATCGGGACTGCGCCCACTTCGCTCAACTAAAAATTGGGCGTTTTCATTTCACCTCTGGTACCGTTTGCTCTCACGCATTTCGCCATGAGTGCAATGGAAACCCCACACCCTGACCACACCGTGGTCACAACCTTGGAAAGCGACATGACCTCTATGTTTAGAACCCTCCTGATCTCGATGCCCGCAGCGGCAAGCCTCGTGGCCTGTGACGCTGCCAAAAATGCGTTGGAGTCCGAACCGCAAACCTCGTATTGCGAGGCAGTGTGCGACTGGGCCGTCGAATGCAGCGGCGAGACCGAAACACTCGATGCGTGTCTGGAGGCCACCCGTGCGGCGAACTCAAATTGTGCCGATGCTGAAAACGGTGATCTCAACCCAGCGAGCCGTGCCTTGGTCGAAGACTGCGTAGCCACCGTTGAGGCGGACACCTGCGATGGACTCACCGGCAGCGTCGATGCGCAGACCACGGCCACACCCTCTGCGGAGTGTGTGGCATCCGAGGGTACGGCTGCGGCTGATGCGTACAACGAGGCACGCATCTCGACCCAATCATCGGGTGAGACCTTCTGCGAAGACCTTGGAAGCAGCATCTGCGCTCAAGCGGTTGACTGCCTCATCGGCGACTTCGGCGTGGACGAGGCGACGGACGCTCTGCAATCCGCCTGCGAAGCCACCGCGGTGTCCGAGTTGATCTCCACCTGCCAAACCGTCGACCTCGACCCCAGTTACGGCACGGACCCGAATGTCAACCGCATGACGGCGAACACGTGCTCTTCGTCCATCGAAGGACTCTCCGACAGCTGCGCCGTGTTCTCTGCCGACGCGTGGCCCGCTGAATGCGGTGCAGTGATTGTGGATGCTGAAGCGCTCCCCGGGTTGGTCGGGAACCTGATCAGCTTTGCCAACTCCTACGGTGTCGAAGTCCCGTAAGCCTGCCGACTTGTCAACCTCAGGCCCACTCCTCCAAGGGGTGGGCCTGTCTCGTTTGTCGCCATCCATCCATCGCTACGGCCAGCAGGACGAAACCGCATCGGGCACAATGCCAAACTGAGGTACCGATATGCTCCCGTTGTTGACAACCATTTCAGTCTCTCTTGGCTCCACTGATGTTCTGTTTGTGGGCAACTCCTATACGCAGAACAACAACCTCCCCGGCGCTGTGCAGGCCGTGTTCGAAGCGGCCGGCCGAGTGGCAGACACGCAAAAGGTATCCTCCGGTGGGCTGACTCTTGCCGACCATGCATCCCGCGCGGCCGACCCGAGTTCCGCTTGGTACCGAACGCTGGTGACCGAAGCCGACGATCGCCAATGGGTGGTGTTGCAAGACCAGAGCCAAGTTCCCGGGTTTCCCGAGACAGAACCCATGTGGATTGCGAGCCGTGACGGCGCAGTAGCACTCGATGAATTGGTGCGTACCGCCACCGCCGACACGATGTACTTCATCACATGGGGTCGGCGCTCCGGAGACCCCATGAACGAATGGCTCTACCCCGACTTTTCCGCCATGCAGACCCGCCTCACGAATGGATACCTTGCCTACGCCGCCGCAACATCAACGGAGGACCGCCCCACTTGGGTCGCGCCAGTCGGTCCCGCCTTTCAGGTCATCCATGACGAGATTGCAGCCCTCGGGATCGACCCCACCGAGCCCGGAAACGCGTTCTACAACTTGTATTCTGGCGATGGATCCCACCCGTCTGCAGCGGGGACTCAACTCGCCGCCTATGTCTTCTATGCGGCACTTACTGGGGAGACACCCGTGGGTCTGCCGACCCCAACCGGTATCGACGATGCTGATGCATCCATGCTTCAGGAGGCCGCCGCCAGAGTAGTCTTCGATGAGACCGATCCGTTTTCCTTCCCTTGGGAAGCGTCCACGGAAGCGCCCGACACCGGTACACCCGATACCGGTGCACGCGATACCGATGCACTGGATTCAGGGATGTCGGACTGCACGGAGCCCGATCCCGCCGACCCCGATCGGCCCGATGAAGGCGGTCCCGATGCGAACATGGATCCTGCGACCGATGCAGACACACGAGGCAATGCACCAAAGAAATCGGGATGCACAACGGTGCGTCACGCCGGCGGGATCGCCGTGGTGTTGGTGACCCTCCTCGGACGGATCCGACGCCAAGCGGCCGGTCGATAGACTCGCCTCGGACGCTCGCCGACCGACTGGACGGAATGTCCGCATGCGGTGAATGTCGCCCGTCGAATACGCACGGCTCCAAGGCGCGCCGAACTGTCCCATAAAGGTGGGCCACAACCAAGCCTTGTTTGGCTTTGGCGATGCCGTATGCGTGCCCGCCATTTCATGGCTCGCACGCAACGTGCTGAACCAGTTGATTTAAGGTTCCCACTGGCAACCGTAAGCCTTCTTGCTCCGCTCAGTCAGTCGCAGTCAACGATGTCGTCTCGCCACGACCCACTAAGAACGCCGGCTACGGTATCGCCATCTTCAAGAACACCGTCATAGGTTGCTTCAAACGAAACCCAATCCCACTGCACGATGGTCAAGCGAAGCGTTTCGAATGGAATTCGTTCGTTGATGCAGAATTCAACCTCGGTGTTTCGCTCTCTGAATTCGTCCAGATTCGACGCAAACCGAACCCTGCCGTCATCCGGATCAGCCGACAAGAACCCATCCGAACCCGAAAAAAACCAAGACCCCAATGGATTATCGAGAAACAATGCGTCGTTGAAGTACCACCGAATGCCGTAGGACTCATCAAAACAGTAGTCCTCGCCTTCTGAAGCATTCATGGCCCGAATCACAATGGGGTTGATCAGCGGGGGGTGATCCGCCATGCAACTGAGGTAGGCGACCGCAGAATCGCTCGACACATCTATGTGCCTGGGCTCATCCTTCATGCCGGGCTCTTCTTCTTGGGGAGCGCATCCCAAGAGTCCGCCCACGTTCATCGCCACCAGACTGACCGAGGCCTTCAAGTCACCGACCCTCCCAAACGGACCTACCGTAACGCAAGCCCATCATGCAGCCATAGATTGCGGCGACCGAATTCCCACAGTGATCCAATCCATGAAATGATTGCTTCTTTCCGAATCATGGCCCAAACCCGTGTAAAATCCGGTCCACCACACACTCACGGAGTTCGCCATGAATCTGCTTTTACTATTCGCCTTGGCCATGACGGGCTGTTCAGACAAGGAATCCGATAGTGCGAACTTAGAACCCATCTGCCCTGGCGATTCGATTTACGTCGCAGTCTGCATCGAATGTGGCGAGGCCGGTGGCTGCGCGGAAACGGAAACCAAATGCCGCTCGAGTTGCGACGCCGTCGAGGACTGCCCCGATGGCTACGAATGCAACAGTAGCGACGAAGGCAACTACTGCCACGAGAACTTGGTCTGCTTTTAGCAGCCGTACAGAAGCGCTGACCCTGAACCGCTCACTTGGGGCACCCCTTTGCGCATCATCAACGGGTCCAACCCTTGCTGCGCAAACATGGTCTGAAGCCCCGCAATGGCGCGCTGCATTTCAAGGGCGCAATCTCAAGCCCGCCGAACCTGCTCCTCAGGGCTCATCGGCAACGGTGCACCAAACAGCACCATGATGGCATCGCCGATGAGTTTATCGATGGTTCCACCGTGTCTAAAAATCACACCGCCCTTATTCCAATGCACCCTGGGCAACCCAGAATCCGGGCGGGGAGTCGCCCCCGGCCATGACCGAGTCATCGATAGCAATGGTGAAGCCATCAAGTGACGGCAGTGGGATGGAGGTCAGGTCACTGGTTAGCTCAGGCACAAATGAAGCCAAAATCGGCGAGAACACGGCACCGAGTGCATCCGCAGACAGCCCAAGGGTTGGGTCAAGGTAGGCTGCGTCAGTCCAAACGGTGGCCTCGCCCAACGCCATCTCGATGGCGCCTCCTGTGGCGTCCAGTCGCATCGGAATGGACATCGCGACATAGAGGGTCATGACCCGACCTTCCTCGCTGGGTTCACCGTCAAAAATTCCCACCTCCATCGAACCGATGGTTAAATCGAACTGCTCGCCGCCTTCACCCACTTCTCGCGGCGTGAACACAGGCGGTAGATGGGGCGTGGTGACGATGTTGACGGCCTCTACACCGGGCAACAACACACCAAACAAACTGGAATCGATGCCAAGGTCCTCGGGTGAGAGAAACTGGTCAAGCAGACCGCCTTGCCACATCGCGAACATCATCTGGTTCAACACATCCGTGGACATCGCCATCTGTACGGGCACATCGCCCGCCGACAGATCCGGCGCCCACCAGTCGAAGACTGGCAAGAACTCGGGCCCTTCAAGCGCACCGATGGACAGCACCTCTTCGGGTACGACCCGAGTTTCCATGCCGAGGGACATGCCATTGTCGTCCACCTCGAGGGTGCCCAGCTCGGCCATAAGTGTGTAGGTCATGCCGCCCACCTCAAACGCTTCCTCAACGCCAAAGTCACCCAACACGCCGTCCAGCATACCGTCCGAACTTCCGCCCACCGCATCGGCGATGGATGCGCGCATCTCCTCCACAACCAGGCTCTCAACATCGAGACCGATGGCCCCTGCGAGGTCGAGCAATCCAGAACCGATTTCGAGGGTCAACCCCTCGGGCTCCGGCACATCCACCGTCATGTCCGCGAAGGACATTGCGCCATCTTCAATGGTTGGACGGACCGAGAGATCCACATGAACAGCATCCATCCGCACCAAGCCATCCGTGGGCAGCGACACAAACGGCGCCGAACCGTCTACGACAAAAGCCATTTCGAGGTCTGTGATGGTCATCCTCATGTTCAAGTAGCCGTCTGCGACAGCGTCGATGCTCAGCGACACATCGCCGTAGGATAGCGAACTCGCCGTCATCGAAATCGAGTACGGAACGGACCAGAACAAAATTGGGATGGACCCGCTAGTCGAGTACAATTCGCCAGCCAGTAGCGACTCCAAATCGACGGTCTCCATAATGGTTGGCGCCAAAGCACCCAGTTGGTCCAAGCCGCCCGGGCCTTCGTTTATGCGCACCAAGAGCGCATCCTCGCGGTTCCAATCCGGCGAAAACCAGTCGCTGCTGTACAACACCGACCGTGTGTCCGACGATGCATTGGGCTCACCGTCCTCATCGGCGTCAGTGTCCGCAGCAACGGTCTCAATGATGTTGACTCCAAAGTCCAGAAACACGGTGCTCTCGAATGCGTCGCCATCGAGCAAATCGGCAGCTTCTCCATCAACCGTTACCGAAGCAACGGAAGAAACCGCATCTGTTGCGGTTCCACTGACCGTGAGGCGACTGACGTCAAACCAATCTCCTCGCTCGGGGTTCTCTACAACAAGACTGGGGCCGTTCGAATCAACAAGAACCGTCTCCGTATCGCTCAGTTCTGTTCCCACAACCGTCGCCACACAGTCGTATCGCCCATCCGCATCAAACCGCAGAGATTCTCCATCGTCGACAACCCCCTCCGGCAGGCTCATCTCGATGGTTCCCTCGGTCGCATTACCGTATGCATCCACTACGGCCGCAGTGTACGCCAACGACTCCCCCACTTCTGCCGATTCAGCAGCAATGACAAGATCAACGGAATCCGGTTGCGCTGCCACCACGGTAAATGTGCTCTCGGCGCTTGCCGAACCCAATGTGGCGGTCACGGCGTACTCTCCCACAATCGTTGCGCTGACGACCGACCCGTCGATGGACGCCCCATCGGCCGATTCGATCGCGGCCTCGGCGGTGTCAACCTCATTTCCATATTCATCAGCGCCAGACAGAGCCAGCGTGGTAGACGACCCCGCTTCGATCACTGCATCGGTAAAGTAAAGCGTCAGCGAAACCGCGGAACCCGGCTGTACATCCACAGTTGCAGCCGCCGTCTGCTGCCGACCGAATCGGTCCAGTGCCACGACCGCGAAGTCATGTGTGCCAGCAACCGTCACCACAACCGAGTCCTCATCGTAGGCAATCGACGGCTCGATGCTGCTCTCCAACGTAAACGATTCCACGGGGGTCTGAGTGCCGTCATCGGCCGCCCAGACAACCTCGAGCCCAACGTCGTCGCCAGCAGTCGCTTCGGCGGTCGCCGGAATGACCATTAAGCCGGCACTCTCCGATTCCACGCTGCCTTCACCAACGGCGGCCTTTTGCGGTGCACAGCCCGCAGCAAAACCAACCCCAACAAGAACAATAAACAATCTCATAGTGACGAGAGTGTACCCGAAACGGCACCCCCTCGGGAGCATCGGTGTCGTGTAGGCGCCCCTACAACTCAACAATGAACATCAAACCCGCCGACCGAAGGGCCTCCGCGTTGCGGAGTCGCGCGTCCACGCCGTGCCCGTTCCATCCTCGGCTTCGATGGACGCCCGCAAGTACCGCGCAAACTCGCGCATGCCGTCGATGCCGATTTCGTCACCGAATACGCCGCTGTAGTTCGTCGTTCCGTTGATGTCGTAGGTGTATCGATTCCCATCCGCATCTTCAATGAACTCGATTCCAGCGATATCAATACCCTCCGCGGCACACATCGCGATGTACCGTTCAACCAGCGGGTCATCGGCCGTCACTGGCGACACTGAAAACTTAGAGGACGGACCATCTGCTGGGCAGACCTCGGGCCCCTTGGCTTGGTCAATCTGACATGCATCGGAGGGGCAAAGCTCGAACCCGTCGCTTGTATTCGAGCGCATCGCGAACAGAAACTGGTCACCAACGATCTCGACACGAGTGATAAAAGGCTCCGGGGCTTGGATGTACTCCTGCAAGATCACCTTGCCCCCCGGGCCCGGGTCGAATGCGGGGTCAGTGACCCATGCATGAAGCTCAGCCGCAGAGTCAAAGCGCCGAATACCGAGGCCCTTGCCGCCCTGATTGTGCTTCGTAATGAACGGCCCCTCGAATGAAGCCGCCGCGTTTACGATGGCGGCCGTTCCGACGGCCAACACAGTCTTCGGGGTCCGGATCCCCCACCGATTCAGCACGAGGTCCTGCCGAAGTTTGCTGACCTCCAATTCAAACGCATTCAAGCCGTTGATCACGCTGCGTCCGTGCGCCTCGAGCCAATACAAAGTCTCACGACCCAGCTCAATGGTCGCTGAATGTCCGCGTGTGTGAGAGGACGGGCTGATTCGATTGATCCAGATGCCTTCGGCCGGTGGGTTCAAGGGGTCAACCAGTCCTTCAACCAACTCAATGGGTCGGACGTCGCTGAACCCTTCAGCAGCAAGCCCCTCCAGCAAAGGAGGCATCCAAGATGGGTTTTCGAACAGAATGTGAATGTGTGGAAGGGCGGACATTGTCGGCTCCATGCCCCGTTCCATGAACGGTCTTAAAATCAAACCGCCCAGGGTAAACGGGGCGGCTTGGGTTGTCAGTAGTAGAAAGTTCCTGACTCAGCCGGCCCCGGCACAGCAACAACATACGGCGCGGCAACAGGCGCTGAGCAGTGCTGAGTTGGGGATCGCTGAGATCATATCTACTCGTTAGTAGACCAGTCGGTACCGACCGGCAATTGAAAAGTGAAAAATATTTTTGGCGGTCACTCCACCAAATACACCTCGAAATCCACTTTAACCTCATCGTTGATGACTTTGTCACCTAAATCTGCGAAGAAGTTGCCTGATTTATAGATCATTCCAAACTTCGTGCGGTCAAAGACCATGGAACCGAAGTAACCACCATTGCGTTCGGCGACGGGAAACGTCACAGGCGCCGACTTTCCGCGAATCGTGAGCGTCCCAGACGCCCGTCCGTTGGCTACAGCGGTCATCGTGAGTGTGGCGGTGGGGTGGGCCGCCACGTCAAAAAAATCGGTGCTTTTCATGTGGGTCAAAAACTTCACCGCCCACCTCCCTTGAAGATCCGTAACCGTGAATGTTCTCAGGTCGAGCACCACCGTTCCACCGACGAGCCGGCCGTTTTCGACGTCAATCGCCGAAGACACTGGAGACAGGTTGCCCGTGTGAAAAGACCCCGTCACCTTCGACCCCGTCCACGTAAACACCGACCGTGTCGCATCCACCGTGGCGCCGAATGCGGCCGTAGAACACAACAATACCCAAAGCGCTACAACGTGTTTCACCAGTCCCCCCTTTTTGTGTCGGCCGCCGCCCGACGGCCGGACGACCACCGGGTACAGAACGCGATGAGCCCGCAGCCTATTCCCTTCACCGGATCGTTATCGCGCCGACGTGGCGGTCAGGCGTCGGGGCCAAGGTCAAACATTTCGACAAACGCCGCGCGAATGTCTGCGAGGTCTGGGTCGATAGTGTGCGTCTTCGCATAGCTCCGAAAGTCAATCGGCAATCCAGCGTCTTGCAGTGTCCGAATCTGACCCGCCGTGACATGATAGGGCAGCACTTCGTCTTCCTTGCCATGCGATACGAACCACGGCCTCTGTTTGGCCGCCTCAGAGGCCTCTGCACCCAAATTCAGTGCATTGAAGCAATACCCCGAAACGCCAATGCACCCCGCGAGCGGTAGGTCCGTTCGTCCGCCCCACTCCAACGTCAGCAGGCATCCTTGGCTGAACCCAAACAGCACAATGTTTTCTGGGGGGTAGCCCTGGGCGTCCAGCTCATCGAAGAGCCGATCAAGCAGCCCCTGACTGCGCTCGATTCCCGGCCCATGGTTCGGCGGTAAGTCGTACCAACTAAACCCATCATTCCACGGGTCTGGTGCGTTCACCAGCAACCACGAAACCTCCGGCAAGCCCATGTAGTTGGGCATCCAATAAAACCCCGCAGTGCTGTCCCCTCGGCCGTGCAGGACAACGGCCAGCTTGCCCGACGCATCAGGGGGAGTGAGCAGTTCGCAACGCAGCGAGTTTATAATCATGCATGACCTCCTGAACACAATGCGGCTGGAGCACGAGCCAACGGATGCTGGGCCATAGCCACACTCCGTGTAAGCCGCAAAATGACCGCACACCAAGCAATCCTCAAACGGAGTGGTACTGCACCGATATCACTGCCGCAAGGACCAAGGGAGCATCAACGCACGCCACACGCAGGCGGCAACCGACCGGGTTCCCTTCATGTCCAATCGAACAACCACCTTGTCCTCTGTGTGGAGTCGTGCCACCGGGATTTTGGGAAATGCCTGAAGGCAATGTTGAACCGTGTACTCCGAGTCGAGGCTGACATTCGCAATCAAGGTCAGAGTGCCTTCGAGCCCACTGGCCGCTCGGCGCAGGGCATCCCATCGTCGGCGAAGACTCTCACCGTCTGCGAAACAGATCAACGTTGGATTGGCCGACCACGCATTTAGAACCTGAACCGAGCGTATAAACGGGCTCGATCCGCCATCGATCTCAAACGTGCCAACAAAACTGAATCGATGCAGTCCACTGTTGGAATGCATCAGCGCCGTGGTCAACGCAGATCCCCCAGACACGGACCGGATCTTCAACGGCGGGTCCACTCTCTCTGCCGCGGCCAACACGCGCCACCCCGGGTCACACAAACCTGGCGCGCCTTCATTGGCGCCGAAGACTCCGACCACCCGTTCGCTGGATCGAGCTTCGTCAAGCAGGTCACGTATCCACTCTTGGTCTTGGCGAATCTCGTACAGTGGTGGAACATCGCCGAGGCCGTAACGCTCAAACAACTGCTCGACTGCTGGGCCGCTTCCGCTCTCGATGAGCAGCAGATCCATCGACTGGAGCACGCGAAGCGTGCGCACACTAAGGTCCAGTGCGTTTCCGAGATGGCCGGGGATCAACCACAGGTTGGACCCGTCCAAATCACCTCTTGGCCCAACGACCAACGCATCGACAGGGTGGACACCCTCGTCCCCTTCGTTCTGTTCAATTCGTGCCTTTAAGGCGCCCATCAGTTCTCGGTTGACGGCGGACAGTGTCGCCTCGCTCGAATCGATCGTCACGGCAAAATGTGCCGTCTCAAAGGCTGAATCGCCGCCCGTACGGCGATGCATTCGCGCCTGAAGACCCGATGAAAAACCGATGCGGATGCAGTCCTTCCGGTGATCATGGTCATAGAGGTCTACCGACAACGCAACGACAACGATGTCCCCGTGTGCCGGGCCACCGACCCGCCACGGGTGGATCAGTCGAAGTGCTAAATCTCTATCCAAACCGGTGTTCTCCTTTCACCAACCCCTGCAGCGGGCCTCCGCACCCGAAGTCCATCATCGACTCCGCCTCCACACCGTATCAAGCCGATGTCGCTCCGAGCGAATAGACGTAGCTCCAACCCCCACACTCAGAGTTGTTTTGTTCTCTCGTTCCCCTCGCCGTCTATCTTTGCTTGTGCTGTTGGCACTGATGGTGGCTGTTGGCTTTGGCATCGCCGTCGAACAGCGGTTTGGCGAGCAACTGGCTTCCGTGAGCGAGGACGCACCACCGCGAGATCCGAGTGGCAGGAGGCTGTACATCCTGATGGTGGACTCTCTCACC
Organism: Deltaproteobacteria bacterium UBA2957; assembly: GCA_002348535.1. Lineage (GTDB taxonomy): Bacteria > Myxococcota_A > UBA796 > UBA796 > UBA796 > UBA796. The sequence continues at coordinate 27,152 of DEBL01000360.1, forward strand.
ATTGACGATGCCAACCGAATGCCCGCCTTCGAGGCCCTTGGCCGGGAGGGGTTTCGAATGGAGGTCCAGCCGTGCTTCGACAACTTCACGACCGCATGCGTCAGAGAGATGCTGACGGGGCGGCGGGTATTCTCCTTGTTTGCAGTCCTCGAAAACCTGCAAGTCACCCGCCCGGGGGTGGGCGACAACATCATGTCCGATGCACGCCGCGCAGGCCTGCGTACCGCACTGTTGTCGTGGGGTGACCTGCGCGGATGGTCAAAGGCCGTGGACACCGACCACCAACTGAAGTCGGGACAACGCGATGAGGAAGCTGCGATCGGAGTCGAGCTTGCATCATCCCACGATGTGGTCTTTCATCACTGGATTTGGCATGACATCGCAAGTCATCACTACGCAAAGCACAATGGCAAAAAATACGCCGAGAGCCTTGAGCGCACGAACGCCCTGATCGAATCCATCGCAGCCGAGTTGCCGTCGGACATGGATCTCATCGTCGCCGGCGACCATGGCCACGCTCCCGATGGTCGCCACGTCCAAGGAATGGACCTGCCGACCGTGCTGGTCGCGCGGTCCCCCAATCTTGCATCCATGGTGGTTCAAGAGCGGACGCCAATCACGGCCACTCGGTTCGTAATTGCAGCCATCACGGGGCTTGGGAGTCATGCCAGCACGGTTCAACCGGAGTGGCAGTCCTGGCTCTCCAGCCGGGTGGGACAGACGCTGCGTTCCATGAACACCGCGCCAATCAATGCCACCAACACCCTGCAGCTTCCCTTGGGCCCCATGGTGGCCGCCTCAGGCCTCGCAGCGATCGGCTGCATTGCATTGGGCTGGAAGCTTGGGGTGCTGTTTGCGCTGTGGATGGCAGCCGCCGGCTTCCTGTTCCCCGAGTGGTTGGAATTCAGTCATGTGCGTGGCTTCCGGAAGCCGATCATGCTCCTTGCTTGGTCGCTCCCCGTCGCGGCGGCTGTGGTCAGTCTGGTTCGAACCCGGTCACTGGTTCACTGTTGGGCGGCCGTGGCCCGCGCAAGCCTCGCCCTCGGACTGGTGGCTTGGCCCGGATTGTTCGTGACAGGTGTTCTGCGCAACACGGACGCGATGCTCGCCCCCTGCATCATTCTCGCCGCACTCATTGCGCTGGGCGCGCATCGCGAGAACAACACCGTGCCGTGGGCCCGGCCAAGCCTTGTCGTCATTGGAATGTGCGCCATCGGTGTCGCGCTGACGTTTGTGATCACCGACTTCAACACCAACCATTTTCGCATCCGACGCTTCCCGGCACTGTGGGCCTTCAAAGGGCAACCGGAGATTCGCACGGCCGCGACCGTGCTCTTGGGCATAGCTGTGCATCGACTCCTTGATTCCGATCGCCGGTGGGCCGCTATGGGTGGACTTGCTGTGCTCAGCGGACCTCTGCTCTCGACAATGGGCGCAGCGCTCACGATGCTTCTGTTTACGGCCTCATGGCTGTCCCCGAACGGTGTCTGGCGATTGCGATTGTTGTCCATCACTGCCATTGCGCTCACGGGGCACACGCTCACATCAAAACGGCAGTTGGGTGTGCTGCTGACCGTTGCCGGCGCGGGATTGGCCATTCAACTACTTCGCCGAGCCGCCGCCGCTTCGAACCCCCACCCCGCAACGCTGCGCATCTCCACCGCTATCGTGCTGATTGTGACCGGCTTCATTGGCCTTGCATGGACCACCAAGCTTCAGGTTTCAGGGGTTGACTTCACGTTTGCCGTCGACTGGCTACCCGGTCGTTTGCACAAGGATCTCTGGTTCATCGTGGCTGGAGCCACGGTGCTAAACTGCTTTCTCCCCCTCATATTGACCATTGAGAATGTCCGGAAAAATCTGCCCGACGTGCTCCATTCCGCAGCTGAAATCGCGGCGCGATTCAGCGTGCTGCGCTTCACCGGAACCACAGTGTTCGCGACCGCTTGGATGATCCCCATGGGTGACGCAGCCGCCTCTTCTCGATTGCGCTCATTTCTGCAGGACGGCTTCATATGGCTCATCCTCGGCACCGTGCTTGCCTTGTGGTCTTGGACGCGCCCCGGTCGAGGCCATCCACGCGATCCGGCGCAAACCACAGAACATCGCGTAAGCTGAAGCTTGAATTGGCGGAGGTCCAAGACTTCACTTTCAGTTTGACTTCCGCGCATCCTTCCGAGAGAATCGCGCTTCATCGCCGACTTTACTCGTTCCGCGGGAGACATGATGAACAAAATAGCTGCTGCGTTTGTATTGCTCACCCCCTTGAGTTTGGGGTGCCTCCCGGGCGTTTCGAAATCGCCGACTCGCGACCGATCCGGCATTCCCATGGAACCGTTCGCCATTGATCCGGATCCTGAGCCGTTGAATACGTCCTGTTTGACAAGTCCGCTGAACGGTTGCGACGAGTCCAAAACGCTTGCGGACGGCATTCGTGCCATGACGAACCTCCACAATCTCCAGATGAAGGAGGTGGATGCCAGCCTGCGGAGTCTGTCCGTGTTGCTCAATCGGGCCGATGACATTCCATCGCTGCGGGTGACGGCACCGCGGCTGAACACCCGCAGCTGGGTTGACCCCGATGCGACCTACCCTGCACCGCTCGAACTGCGAATGGAAACGGAACGGGGCCTGAACCGGATGGGTGCCGATTCGATCGACACGCTGGTGGACGCGCTCATTGCGCTCGAACAACAAGCAGACACCCACCGCAGTTCGTGGAATGCCCTGATCGACCTCTACCCAGCAGGCCTCGTGCTGCCGGACTCGGTAACCATCGAGCGGCAGTACACGAGAGTTCACGCCGCACTGCAGCACAGAAGTTTTAAGTTCTCCGTGCCAAAACACCTCGGCAAAAAATACATCAAGCGAAACGTCGAGCCATGGGTGGCGGTGGCCAGTCACGTGATCACGGTTCCCGGCATGCGCTACAAAGCCGTCGGAGAACACCGCCAAGAACTGCCGCCGGCATTGACTGTGAGCGGCAAGGGACCGTTCGTCATCAGCGAGACGCCCAATGCCCGGGCGAAGTGGGAGTACAATTCGTTTGTCAAACCCTCCGACGCATGCAAGCAACTCCGCGGAGAGTTGCGCTTTGTGCGCGCCGATAAAGCCGTCCCACTTCGAGCGTCATTTGCCCGCACATCAAACGGAGGTTCCCGATGAAACGCTGGGTACCCATCGCCTTATTGTCCAGCTTGTTCGCACTTGAACTGCAAGCTGCACCAAACTTACGATCTGAAATATCCAACCACAAGGTGGCTTCCGAACTGGACGCCATGATGAAAGAAGCACGCGAGTCGGAGCTGGGGAAACGCCAGATCTTAAACGACCTCCCAAATCGGCTGGCCGGAGAGTTCTTGGTGCCCGAGGTTGCTGAAGGCGAGTTCAGCGGGTCAAACGGTGACTACACCTACACGGCGCCCGTCGAGTACACCGCATCGGGCAACCTGACGGGCGTTCTCAACGAAATGGCGACGGCCCTCGGCGGCGTACGCGCCGCCGGCTCATCGGTGTGCGTGTTCAACGTCGACGGCACGTACCGCAAAACCAATATTCGGCCCCAAGCCGTTGAGAGCTTGCTGAAGGCGCTCGGCACGAGCGCCAAGGCCATCGCACCCACAACGCATTACCGCGCCGAAGTTGGCGACACGACGGTCATCCTGAGTGAATCCACCCTTGGTGCTGAGCTGTTTCAGCTGGTGGAAACCGCGATCACACGCGGGGGCACGACACGCCTGAGGCTTGTCTCAACAGACGGCAGCCGCGTCAGTCCATCCGAAAAGGCTGCGAAGCTGGTGCTCGAGACCGCCGAGGGGCAACGACTGAAGCTGGAAGTCGAACTTGATGGAGCCAAAGATGGCCTTGCGAACTCCGTTCCAGACGGTTCCGAATGGCGAGTCAACGGGTCTGCCGTGCGGGTTCCGTTTTCGAGCCGCATCGGCGGGCAGATGGTCTTGCTGCAGGCCATGCTGAAAAATGGGGGCATTGCATTCCGCAACCCCGAAAAGGTCATCAACTTTCCGTCCTTCTTTGGTTCCGTGAAAATGCCAACGCAGGAAATCCACCTGCTGGGGTCTGACAATGCATGGTTCGCCCGATCCTCCGTCGACACCGGCGGCGTAATGGAAGTGTTTCATGCAACGGGTGAATGCAAGACAAATGTGGTCCTGTCTGGGAAGAAGGCGAAGGTCTCCATTGGTCCACTCAAAGACACCATTTGGTCGATCGCCAACCGATTCCAAACGGTTCGGCCGGACCGCGTGGAAGCCCGCCTGAGCTACCTGCGGGGCCCACACAATGCGACGCCGCCATCGGGCATCACCAACCGCGAGTTCGACAGCTTCATGGGCCGCGGCGCCGCGTGCGACCAAGCCTGCGGCATGACGAGCACCCGGACACGCAAAGCCATGACCATGACCGCCGTCCTCGACCCTGAGGCCGGGCAAGGCATGCGCTCTTTTTCGAAGGAACGGTGCATCGAAGCCTGCATGATCTCGGCCGGCTATCGACGATGCCTCGCGCGCTCAATTGATGTTGAAGGCGCCTCAGACTTCCTCTACGAAGCGGGCATCTGCGAACAACGCAGACCGTGAGTCGCAGCGCCTACGGTTCCGTCAACGTGCACGTGAGGGATCCGTCTTCATTCGAACACCGGTAGTGCCCGCCCTGAGACACCACGAGTGTGGCGCTTTGCTGACCGGTTCCGCCGAAGGCGTCCACCCGGCACGGGCCCTCCCCCGCTTGAGACAGGGTGACGCCCTCGGCCGACCCCTTGACGAACCCTCCCACCTGACACAGCACGTGGAGCGTATCGAACACCATCGGCGGTGCCGAGACGCTGATGCGAAACAGCCCAGTCTGTCCGACGGGTGTCGATTCAATGCGGAGCCGGCGCAGGAGGTCTTCGGCCTCGACCAGTTCGGATGCTTCAAAGGTCTCCCGGACATGCTCAAATGCAGCCGCCAACGGACCGCATTCCGTCTCAATGAGTTCTTCACCCTGTTCCAATGCGACCTGAAGCACGCTGGCTTGGGCGACCCAAGTCTCGACGGCGCGGATGCATTCTCCCTTGAGGTCCGTTGCTAGTCCGACGCACTGTTCGATCTTGGGGCGGAGCGCTTCCCATGCCATCGAAGCCTTCCGCTGGGCCTCGCTTTTCGCCCCTTCCAGTTTCGCCAGTCGAATTCGCTCTCCTTCGCGTTGTGCGTGGTTTTTACACTCCTGAAGTCGCAGTTTGTCGTCGATGTCCAGTTTCGAGGTTTCTTGGAAATCCGCCGCGGCGGTGGCCGTTCGAACAGCAATGCCAGCGGCGACCTCGTGTACGGGCAATGGAGCGTGTTGCAGTACATCTGGCCACGAACGCGTCTTGTACGCGACCACCACGTGTCCTTCGGATTCTTGGGCGCACTCCTGCTGCATTTCGCCACCCACCTTAAACCCGGCGACGCTCGCGCCCCCTTCAATGCTGCGACACAGTTGCTCCTTCACCTCCGCGCTCAAAACCGAGGTGATCACGAAGAGGTCCGCCGGATCGTCAAACCGTGCCAGTGCATCCCGGCATGCCTGACTTGGATTCAACTGGAGCGATGCAATCTCAGACACAAACGGCTCGGCAAAGCGGCGCTGCTTGTACTCCATGCCCCCCGCTCGTACGCGCGCGATTCCCAACGGCACACGCGCACCGGCCTTCATGGCCTGTATCACCTCGAGGCTGGTGTACAGGCCTTCCCGGGGCGTCACAGCGAAGCAATCCGCGTTGAACATCACCGGTGAATTCGATGCGCGGCTGTAGACGTCACCGGCAGAATAGGTGGAGCTTCGTTCCGGCGTCATGGTCCAGCCGGCACTAGTCAAGATTTCATCGAGGCTCGGCGGGACCGACGGTTTCACGTCGGGACGCTTCGCGCTGGCTGGCAACCCACAGAGGGTGCTGCACACGATCCAGATTCCGATCCGTTCTCGCATGCCAAAGCCCTCCATGACGCAGGGTGCGCCTCTACTATAAGTTGCCTACCGGACAATTATTGCATGCTTATTGCGAGCGCCATCGCACGCAGGGTCGTGCACTCCGCCCCACTCTGCAAATGAATGTGCAAGGCACGGCTGGAGTCGCCTTCCGCATTTCTGCGGTAGACCCCGCTTCCTACCCAGAGGAGAGGGTGGAAGGGGCATGGTCTGGGTACCGACCGGAAAAAGTACCGAGCGACACCTTTCCAGCACTCAGCGGAAGCATCGATATTGCCTTTACATCCAGGCACTCCTCTGTGCGCTTCACCATGCTGATTGGCGGCGATCTTGTCCTCGGCCATGGGCCATCGGCTCCCGCCATGGCGGGATTTGAGCGTCCGTTTTAGACCGCCCTCACCGAGTCGCCTTTCGTTGACGGTTAAGGGAACCACCAAACGGAGTTTCTCATGAATCAACTCGCGCTCGCAGCGGCGCTATTTAGTCTTGCCTGCCAGACCGAAAAGACACACATCGACACATCCTCGACTCCGGAACAGTCGGCTGATGCGGATGCCGATGCCGACACAGACGCAGATGCCGACGCAGACGCCGATGCCGACGCAGACGCAGATGCCGATGCCGACGCAGACGCCGA
>DEBL01000292.1:0-24085 GCA_002348535.1 Deltaproteobacteria bacterium UBA2957
CGGACAAAGCAGAACATCAATGTCTTCAAACAGCGCGTTGTAGGTCGACTCGTAGGCACGAAGGCGTTTGATGACGCCGTTGATCTTAAGGATGTTTCGTCGGGCATCGGCGGCGAGTGAGCGAGTCCACGGTTCGAGTTTTCTGACCCGTGCGGCCGGTGAGAGCGCGACAAGTCCTTCTAAAATCAGGGCTGTAAATGCCCAGTACAGCAAGAAGTCATCGGTCTCCTGTTGACCGGCGGGTATCGACATCCACTGCACCTCATGACCGAGTTCCGTGAGACGCTTTGCCGTGGCCTCGGTGGCTTGACGAACTTCCGGATCGACGGGTGTGCCCGTTGGCGTGTCGATGAATGCCCCAATCCGGTACGTTGTTGTTCCCGGCCCTTCGACAAGACCGACGGGCGGCATTCCCTCTGCTGGAGCCATTCGCTCCACGGCAGCGTAGTAGTTCGCTGTGTCTCGAACAGTCCGAGTCAACACGCCCATCTGTGCGATGCGGACGGGCAGTCGCTTGGCTTTGTCCATCATGGCCAAGCGCCCCCGACTCGGTTTGAGTCCAACCAGGCCGCAGAATGCTGCGGGAATTCGAATCGACCCACCCCCATCGCCTCCGTGCGCGATGGGGACAACGCCAGCCGCAACGAGCGCTGCGGACCCGCCAGAGGATCCGCCGGCGGTGTGCGCACGATTGATGGGGTTTAAGGTCGGGGGGGCATCGACGGGCTCAACGGTTCCAGTCAAACCAAACTCGGATGTGGTGCTTTTCCCGAGCGGGATCATTCCGGTACTCAGGTATTGAGCGACGGTGTCCGCGTGGCGTTTGGCGGGGCCTGGATGAAATGCCCGCGTCCCGCAGCGGGTCGGGACGCCTTCGAAGTCCTCAAGGTCTTTGATGACGGTTGGAACGCCTGCGAAGATCCCAGAGAGGGGTGTTTGCGCTGCGCGCAATGCGCGTTCGGGATCGAAATGAGTGAGGGCATGCAGCTTGGGGTTCCACACCTCCATTCGCTGGATTGACGCCTCGATGACCTCCGTTGCTGACGCGTCTCCGGATGCGATCCGTTGGGCGGTTTCCGTTGCGTCCCATTTTTCCATGCGGTTCTCTCCCGTGAAGCAGAAGTAACGGGTTCGACCTTGACTGCAGGGCGGACGCGTTCATCAAGGTATGCCAAGGCCCTTCCGTCCGACATCGACGGTTCGAGAATTGCACTAATGCAAATCGATTGCGTTTCGACACTACCAGTCTTAAACCACTGGAAAGGCGAAGCTATGTCCTCCTCTCTTTCTGTCACCGTATTGGCGGATTCTGCCGGAAACGCCGGCTTGAACGCCGTCAAACAACGCATTCATCAGCCTAATCAGACTCGTCGGACGGCAATCGTTCCGGAACGCAAAAAACGGCATAAAAAACCCGTTGAAACCTGCCCAATCACCCTGTCGACTGAACGCTTGGTGCATTTTGGCGCGGGATTCTCGAGGTTTCCCGTCCCCGGTGATCGTGTGGCCAAGGTCGGGCTGGTGTGGTCGGACGATCATGAATTGCGACTGTCGCCGCCACATGTGAGTCAGTCCTTTGGACTGGACCAGGCCGAACACCGTGCGGAAGGCCTCGGCGTCCACGGTGCGGACGAAGATCCCTCGGAGCTGTTCATTGTGCGTCTTGAACGGTTCTTGGTCACGGATGAGCAGTGGTCCCTGATCCCTTCGTATGGCTGGGGGTAAACTCATGAATCGGATTCCAGTGACATTGGTGACCGGATTTCTTGGCGCCGGCAAGACCACGCTGCTCAACCATGTCTTGGGGGCGGGCTCAGGATTGAAATTTGCTGTGATCGAGAACGAATTTGGTGACGTCGGCATGGACGGTGACTTGGTGAAGTCAGATTGCACGGCGTTGTTTGAGTTGAACGATGGCTGCATTTGTTGTTCGGTGCGCGAAGACCTCATTGAGGTTTTTGATGCGCTGATTCAACGAACAGACGAGCTGGATCACGTCATCATCGAGACCACAGGACTCGCGGAGCCAGAGCCGGTGTTGCGGGTGTTCGATCGGCCCGCTGTACGAGAGAATTTTCTGCTCAATGGCGTTGTTACCGTCGTGGATGCGGCTCACCTCGAGTCGTCTTTGGATGATGTTTCGGCCTGCCAGGAGCAGGTCGCCTACGCCGACCTTTTGCTGCTGAATAAAACGGACTGCGCAACATCGGATCAGCTGAATGCACTCGAGAAGCGGCTGAGGTCCATTAATCCCGTGGCAGCCATCCATCGTGTCCAGCATTCGCAGGTCGACCTTGGTGCGTTTCTGAAAATCGAAGGCCGAGGCAGCGCGCAATGGAAGAACCGCAAGGCAGAGGATTGCGCCACCGAGCATGCGGACGGACACAAGCATGCCCATGACCACTCTCATGATCACTCTCATGATCATTCCCATGATGAATCGATTCAGTCGGTTGTTATCGAAGGGTATGGCGACGCAGACGTTGCCGCTTTGGACCTATGGCTGGGCGAAAAGACGCGGCGTACCGATTCATTGGTCCTTCGAATGAAAGGCGTCATTGCCGTGCCGGGTGACGAGCGTCGATTCATCCTCAACGGGGTTCGTCGGGCGGTGGATGTTCAGCCGGGGCGGCCTTGGGTACACGACAACCGAATGTGCCGAATCGTATTTATTGGACGAAACCTTGACGAAAAAACGCTTCAAAAAGAACTTCATACCTGCTTAATCGAATCATAAGGATCGACTATTCGACGATCTGCAGAGACTCCATTGGATTGCAAACGCCTTCAAACTGCATAAAAGACGGGGCTGAGACGCGTGCGAGGTGGACATGGCTGCGGGTGAATGGACGGATCGGTTTGGTTCGGTGGCAAGCACAGTGTGTGCACTTCATTGTGCGCTTTGCGCTTTTCTTCCAGTGGTCTTTAGTGCCACTGGTCTCGGGTTTATGCTGGCACCGAAGACGGAGTGGACCTTTGCGATTGTGGCGATGCTGTTTGCTGCGGCGGCCCTCATGTACGGCTGGCCTAAGCATCGGTCACGGCGAATCGCAGGTCTCATGGCCGTTGGAATTGTGGGACTGATGGTGTCTCGAGGCCTCGAGATGGGAGTCGATCACCACGACCACGGAACGTCTGGTGACCATCACGGCTCAGAGGGAGATGTGCACGCTTCCGATCATCATGGTTCCGAGGGTCATGCCGACGAGGCGGACGGTGATCACCACGGAGATGCAGCAGAAGGTGGACACGCCGACCATAAAGCGCACCACGATGGAGAGGCGGAAGAGACACACGGTGACCATGAAGACCACCACGACGGTGAGGGAGACTGGGTGCACCAAGCGGGTGCACTGGTTGGCGTCTTTTCGGGATTGATTCTTCTGGTCGGTCACATCTCCAACATTCGCGCCATTCGACGAAAGCGAGACGATTAACGCATTTGATTTTGTGTCGGTCACACTGCGCCAGCGGGTGCATGAGAGGTTGTGTCTGGGTATGCTTCTTTTTTCACTGTTGGCCCTTGCTGTTGCCCCATTGTTGAGCGCACTGGGTGCGCACGCGAAGCTTGTGAAGCCGCTTACGGATGGCCTTGGCATGGTGTTGGTCGCAGGGCTTTGTCTGCTCCTGATGGTGCCGGATGCCACGGCCACGATTGGACCCTTGGCGTTCGTTCTGTCTGCTGTGGGTTTTGGGGTTCCGGCGTTGATGGCTCGCAGCGAAGTCGCAAGGCCGGCAACGATGACAGCGTCCGCCTTCATCCTGTGGCTTTATCTGGGCCTCGATGCCGCAATGATGGCCATACAAGACGATTCAGGATCGACGGTATGGGCTGCAGTCCTTCACCGGCTCCCCGTTGGATTTGCCGTTGTCATCGCGACACGGTCCTTCCGCCACCCAGAACGCTCCGCGTGGCAGATGGTGGCCGCGATGACTGCAGCGACTCTCGTGGGATTCTGGATGGGTCCACTGGTCGCGTCAGTCATACCCCGCTGGGCGGCACCGGCTGTGATGTCGCTGGTTTCAGGTGTGCTGCTGTATGAGACTTTTCGGATGCCCCGCCATGATCAGCACTCGGATCATACACACGACCACTCCTGTTCTTCTCACCACGACCACGAGCACGAGCACGAGCACGAGCACGAGCACGAGCACGATCACGATCACGATCATGAGCACGGCCACGGCCATGACCACGATCACGGCGACGGCCACGGCCACGGCCGCGCATTGGTCGGACATGGGCCGCACGACCATGACCACGCATCAGAGTCATGCGGTCACGCATCTCACAGTCACACGACTCACGGCCAAGCGGGTCACGACCATTCAAGCCACAGTCATTCGGCCCACGAGCACGCGTCAAACGGTCATCCGTGGTCGGCAGCGGGAGCCCTGATCGGATTTTGTGCGGTATCGAGCATCGGGTTGTTGCCTGCAGATGCCGTGAGTGGGACAATTTCCACGTTCCTGCAGACCTTCGGCGTCTTGGTTCTCGAAAGTGCCCCCGCTTTGGTGCTGGGCTACGCGCTCGCAGGGGTCGTGCCTTTCCTGCTGACCGCGTCGCGCACTGCGGCGTTGGGCGAAGGGGGAAGACTCACGCAGTCGCTGCGTGGGGTCGCGTTCGGATTGCCTCTTCCCGTCTGCTCTTGCGGTGTGCTGCCGCTGTATGAGTCGTTGATTCGAAAGGGTGCTCCACCGGTGGCGGCCATGGCATTCTTTGTGGCCACCCCCGAATTGGGGTTGGATGCAGTGTTTTTGTCGGTGCCCCTTCTTGGGACCCCGCTCACGGTTGCGCGAGTTGTGGCCGCCTTCATGGTGGCGGTACTGGTTTCGTTGCTGGTCGGATGGAGGGCAACGACGGACTATGTGCCTGCAGGAGAAGCCGAGGGGTCAGACGGGGTGCAGTCGCTCGCGGGCCGGATTCGGGCCGGTCTTCGATTCGGATTCATGGAGATCTTCGACCACACCATGCCGTGGATTGTGCTCGGCTTGATCATCGCGGCAGCTGCAGAGCCGCTGTTGTCGCACGGAGCCATTGAATTGATTCCTGCAGCACTTCATGTTCCCTTGGCGGCGCTCATCGGCGTGCCAATTTATGTGTGTGCCTCGGGAGCGACGCCCATCGCTGCGCTGGCCATCCACAAGGGTTTATCCACGGGTGCAGCCATGGCATTCCTGATCGCAGGGCCGGCCACCAATGTGACCACCTTCGGTGTCTTGGCTCGTCTCCACGGCCGCAAGATGGCCGTAATGTTTGGGGTCACAGTCACCGGTTTAGCGGTGGTGGCTGGGTGGGTGGTCGATATCCTTGGGGTTCAAGCCACGCCGGTGCTTGAGGCCCATGCGCATGCGGCTTCCCATGGTTCAATATGGTCGTTGATCGCCGCACTGGCGCTGGGCGCGCTCGTGATTGCATCGCTGGTTCGCCAAGGTCCACGGGGCGCTGTGAATCAGATCATTGAGCCCATTCACAATCACTAAGTTCTGTTCTGATCGAGTGAACCGACCGGTACGAAATAAACACAGAATCGATTGCCGAGCCAGTTGCCCACGTATAGGTGGGCATCGCCGTCGTTCCCTCTGAGCGACCAAACCCACCATTTCCGTTTAGGAAGGACTCAACCATGATGAAATCACTACTGATCTTCGCTTGCGCGTTGCTGATGCCCCTCACTTCACTCGCAGAAAAGCCCGACAAAAAGGCCCAGAAGGCCGCGGAGAAGGCGGAGCAAGAGTACCAAGAACTGCTGACGAAGAGCCCCTTCAACAAGATGTACCCGAAGCAAATTGCACCGGGCGCCGCCGAGTACTTCGGTGTCTTCAACTCCATGTTCGCCGACGGTGCCATCGCGTCCAAAGAAGCGCGCCTCGTTGCGATTTCGGCGTCCGCTGCCATTCGGTGCGAGTACTGCATCACGGCTCAAGTTCACCTCGCCAAGCAGGCCGGTGCCACCGATGACGAGATCAAGACGGCTGTGCAGATCGCTGCAGAAGTCGCTCGGTTTTCCATCTTGCTGTACGGAAATGAGTTTGGCCAAGACGAGCTGAAGAAGATCTTGAAGATCGAAGACTAAGCCGCGCGTCTTTGTGACTCATCAAGCCGCTGTGGTCATTCGACCGCAGCGGCTTTTCGTTTGTTGGGATCAATCTGTCACGGGCCCGGCGCAGGCACGGGAAGCGTTGCATGGTGGTCTCGAGATGCAGAACCAACCGCTGAGGTCAGCGCGTTCCTTTAGAGTTGGCTATTCTTCGAACATCATGAAACGTTCGGTTGTATCTCAGTACCTCGTCCCGCTCGCACTATGCCTCAATCTACTGGGGTGTACGCCGGAGGCCGACCCCAAGACACCGTCGACGGCCGGAGCCTTTGATCCGAGGGCCACGGTTCGAATCGATGCGCCGGCCAACGGTGCAACGGTCGAGCCGCCGTTTGTGGTGGAATACACCATTGGGCCGGATGTCGACCACTATGCGCTCACAGTGTCGGGGGCGCCCATCGAGGGACTCTCCGTCGATGCTCGCGGAGAAGGCTCGGTGGAGGTGGACGTTGGCTATGGACGGCACCGCGTGTTGCTGGAAGGCTGGGACGATGATGGGGATGCGCTCAACCGGCACCAACTCGACATCAATGCTGCAGACCTGACCGGTCCGTGGGTCACCATCACCACACCGGTGACGGGAGCCGTGGTAACGAATCCGGTTCGGTTTGGCGTTGAGGCCAGTGATGGCATTGATTCGGTTGAGATTCTGGCGGATGGCTGGTCGCTCGGTGTGGTTGAGCCCGCGGGGCTCCTGACCTATGAGTTCGAGGGAACCGGCTACGAGCGTTCGATTGTGGCCCACGGGTTTTCAGACGGATCGATCGTGGCGTCGGACAGCATCCAGATTGCCGTCGAGGCCGACGAGGCCGTGGACTCGAGCGACTGGAATGCGGTCATGCTGGATCTGATCGAGACCTATCCAGACGATGGGTCGTTTACCTACGATTGGACCGATGCCGGTCACGGAACGACCATGGACATCTACTACGACGGCGAGGTGGTGGCCGAGGCCGGACCGGGGGCGACGTGCTTTTGTTGCGGCCTGACCTTTGAGGTCTACATGCGGTCTTTTGCCCAGCTCGACGAGGAGCTCGGGGGCGACGGGCTGCTGAACGGCATGAGCGTGGGCGATGTGCTCGATTTTCGGCGCGACTGGTTTGTGCGTGATCTGTGGGGCGATGGGCCAGGTGTGGGTTTTGTCCACTACGGCCTCGGGGAGCCCGTGACCGATTGGTCCGATATGCGCGCAGGCGACCCGGTACAGTTCTGGCGTTTCTCCGGCAGCGGGCACAGTGTGATCTTCATTGACTGGGTCACCGACGCGGACGATGTGATCGTGGGCCTCGATTATTGGTCGACCCAGCGATCGACCGACGGAATCGGATTCAGCCGGGAGTACTTTGGCACTGGCGGCTCTGACATGGACCCGGCATATTTTTATGCTTCGCGCGCGTGGATGCCCTCCGACTGGATTGCTTGGTAGCGTTGGACAACCCGCGACGGGCGCGAACTTTTGGTCGTGATGCTGTGGAGTGGTCATCCCGTTCCGTTACAGTTCGGGTCTACCGGTCGATGTCTCGCCGTTTTTTATGCACTGATTGAGGAACGCCCATGCTTCTGTTTTTTTCGCTGACCGCGCTCGCTGCCGAACCCACCTACCAGCAGCCCCCCGCCGCCATCCAGGCCATTCTCGATGCGGACAGTCCACCGGCGGTGTCTGTGTCACCGGACCGGCAGTGGATGCTCGAGCTGGAGCGACCCAACCTGCGTCCGCTGGCCGAACTGGCTGAACCGTCGGTCAAGGTCGCGGGCATTCAGATCAACCCCGAGACCAACGGCCCAGCCCGCGAGTATGCCTACCGGGGCATCGAGTTGCGGAACATGGCCTCGGCCCGCAAAGCCAAGCGTGTGCGAATTGACCTTCCGGACGGGGCAAGAGTGCGGAATGTGGGCTGGAACGACGACAGCACAGGATTCAGCTTCACCCTGACCCAGAGCACCGGCATTGAACTCTGGTTTGCAGCGGTGCCATCGGGGGAAGTGAAGCGACTCACCGGTCCCGTGCTCAATGCGGCCTATGGCGCCCCGTGCGACTGGTTGCCGGATGACGCCGGTCTCATCTGCAAGCGAGTGCCGGCCAAGCGGGGGGAGGCCCCCGAAGAGAGTCGGGTTCCGGTGGGACCGGTCATCGATGAAAACCTTGGCCGAAAAGCGCCGGCTCGGACCTACAGCAACCTGTTGAAGAATCCCCACGACGAGTCCCTGTTCGAGCACTACCTGCAGAGCGAGCTTGTGCACGTCCACCTCGACGGGACGGTCAAGGCGCTCACCGAAACCGACATCGTGGATGAGGCCACACCGTCGCCCGATGGCGAGTGGCTCTTGGTTCAGACCCTCCACCCCCCGTGGAGCTACCACGTCTCGGCCAGCCGGTTCCCCAGCAAGACCACGGTGCTGCGCATTGCTAGCCCGGACCAACGCATCGACATCGAGACGCTGCCGCTTGCCGATGACATTCCCATCGCCCGCGGTTCGGTGCGCACCGGTAAGCGGTCCATCTCATGGCGTTCCGACCAGCCGGCAACGCTGTACGCCATCGAGGCGTTGGATGGCGGTGACGCGGCCACCGAAGCGCCAAAGCGCGACCGTGTGAGCCTTCTGTCGGCGCCATTTGATGGCGAGTTTGCGGCGATGTGGGACTCGGAACTGCGCATGAACAGCGTCATGTGGGGCGACGACGACCTCGCAATGGCGTGGACGTGGCGCTGGAATGACCGACTCCTTCGGATGTGGCGGCTCGACCCCAGCGGCGAGCGTGAGCCCGCCTTGCTGAAGGTGCGTTCATTTCAGGACAACTATGCCGATCCCGGCACGCCCATGACGTGGCCAGGACCCTACGGCTGGGGTGTGATTCACCAAGTGGACGAAGGCATCTTGATGTCGGGGCGGGGCATTCGGCCCGATGGCGTGCGACCCTTTCTTGATGTGATGGATTTGGAGACGGGCGAGAGCCGAACGCTGTGGCGGGCCAGCGATACCCACCACGAGACCATGACCGCTGTCATCGATGAACAGGCGTCGGGGTTCATCACGCGTCGGCAGAGTCCGAGCGAACCGCCGAACTACCGCCTGCGGATGGCGGACGCCCGCAAGTCGGTTCCGCTGACCAACTTTTCCGACTGGGCACCTCAG
The DNA here is from genome assembly GCA_002348535.1 of Deltaproteobacteria bacterium UBA2957. Lineage (GTDB taxonomy): Bacteria > Myxococcota_A > UBA796 > UBA796 > UBA796 > UBA796. The sequence continues at coordinate 9,237 of DEBL01000292.1, forward strand.
TTTGCGGCGGTGCAAAAGGAGCTTGTGACCTACACGAGGGCGGATGGCGTGGAACTCCAAGCACGGGTCTATACACCGCCGGGATGGCGACCGTCCAAGGGCCCGCTGCCCACCGTATTTTGGGCCTATCCCAACGAGTTTAAGTCCAAGAAAGACGCAGGGCAGAAGACCAAATCGGAGAACCTGTTCAGCCGACCCTCGACCCACAGTCCGCTGTGGTTCTGCTTGCAGGGCTACGCGGTGGTCGACGATCCGACGCTTCCGATTGTTGGCGAGGGCGACACCGAGCCCAACGACAACTTTGTCGAGCAACTGGTGTCGGGTGCCGAAGCCGCGGTCAAGATGGCCGTCGAGCGCGGCGTGGCCGACCCGGACCGCTTGCTCGTGGGCGGTCACAGCTACGGTGCATTCATGACCGCCAACCTACTGGCCCACACCGATCTGTTTCAGGCGGGCATCGCCCGGTCTGGAGCCTACAACCGCAGTCTGACACCCTTCGGCTTTCAATCCGAGCAGCGAACCTATTGGGATGCCATCGACACCTACATCGAGATGTCACCGTTTACGCATGCGAACCGAATCAACGAGCCCATTCTACTGATTCACGGGGCGGTCGATCCCAACCCCGGAACGTACCCCGTGCAGTCGGAGCGGCTGTTTGAAGCCATCAAGGGCAACGGCGGGACGGTGCGCTGGGTGGTGTTGCCGCTGGAGGAGCACGGCTATCGGGCTCGTGAGTCCATCGGGCACATGCTGTGGGAGCAGTTTCGGTGGGCGGACACCTACGTCAAGAATGCAGACAACCAGCAGCCGGCAGGCGGCAAATGATTGGCCTTCAACCCACTCGGGTTCGTCATCTCCGTTGGGTGGCCTAAAAACCCCGCATCACGCTGATGGACCCGCTGATGGGCGAACTGGGGGATCGGGTATCGCCCACGTTGTAGAAGCGGGTCATGGAAACGGATGGCTGGATGATTGCGCTCTTGGACGCGCCGACATGGATGTCTGCACCTATACCGCCGCCAGGCAGAGAGCTTCCAACGTAGCGATCCTTCGAGCCACTGGATCCGACAAACAGATAGGGTCGCAGACTGAGAATCTGTCGATGAATCGCGCCTCCGGGATACACCTTAATGCTGCCGCCTCCCCACCAGAACACCGTTGGCAAGGCGCTGAAGTGGAGGTTTGCGCCAACATATCGGTGTGCGAGTTCGATTTTTCCGGAGAGCACAAAGCAGTCGGGTGAGTATCCGCCGCACACTCCAGTACGAAACGGCCGAAGTAACGGTTCACTCTTCGCTGGTGTGTCGCCGGCCATTGCCAACGGAGAGGCCAGCGTCCAGAGTGTGAGAACGCCGAGGGCACGTGGGAGTGTGGTCATGGAGTATTTCGCCTTCGATGTGGACTGTATTATTCCAAAAGTATGCTATGAAAGCCATTTTTGATGACTTAAATAATTGTAAAGCAGTGCAACTTCGGCCAAAGGTACTCGAGTGTTTCTTCGTCCGCTCCTGTTGATGGTTTGTGCAGTCGCGCTGGCGGGACCGACCAAGGCCAGTGAACGGGTCGCAGGAATTGACCCCATCGCCGAGAACGCTCATGCGGTCATCGTCGCCCTCGACTGGAACGATGACCGGGTGACATTGACCGACAGCCAAGGCAACGAGTGGTGCTACCGGACATATCCTTCATGGGGAATTGTTTGGAAGTCCGTTCAAACCCAGCCCACAGATGGGTCACCGGGCGACGATTCCCGTACGTGGGTCATCGATTCAAACACCGTGGTGGAGGCGCTCTGGAGCGGTACTCCCGTCGCCGTGATCGAACGGCTATCGGGCGGGCAGCACCCGACTCCGGAGGAGCGCGAGCGGGCTAAACGTCCACCGCCAATCACGATGGGTGCGTGGAAGTCTCCGACGACGGCTGTAGGGATTGGCTGGGGACTTCCGTACATGATTCATTTCAATGCGAGGGTGTGGACCGTGCCATGGGTGTCTCTGGACCTTAGCGTGACGCCCTTGTTGTTGATCAATCAAGGCCAAGTCGGGTTGACCCTCCACGTACCGGTTGGTGAGTCCACCAACGCTCAAAAACACCTCTTGGTGTCGGGGGTTGTCGGGGGAGCGGCTCTGTACTGTTGCGGTGCGACAGCGGGTGCGGGTGGTCTGGTGGGGTACTCCACACGCGGTAAAAAATCAGGCTTAAGTTTCACCCTTGGCGCCTTGATGGTGCAGCCCATCTATGGGGTTGAAGGCGGGGTGATACTGGACGCCCGGATGACCACATGGTTTCTCCGTCGATAGGTGCGTAGGGTTCAGTGTTCGGCATTGTGCGTGTTCACGAGCTCGGTTCCAGTGGGGCTGCTCGCTGCCGCCCGGGGCCATTGCCAGTGCCTTCGCTTGCGGTGTCGGTGCCTGGGTGCCGCATCCGACTGGCCTGACCAGCGGCTCCACGGACGAGTCCGGTTTCATTTCGATGCGGTGTCCGGTGATTTGCCGAGGGCGATGGGGTATCCCATCCCCGCCCAGACCAGAACACCTTCGTCGAGGATTCGCGCTGAGCCGAAGCCCGCAGCCTTGAGTGCATCCACCACCCTCCCTGAGGCGGCGTGGGGGCACGCACAGTAGGCCACGATCGGTGTGGCCGTCGTTGGGCAGGTGCGGCACCAGTTCGTCGATCCCGTCGTAGAAGGGCATGGGCAGCGCGCCGGGCAAGTGCGAACGCTGCCAGTCCGACATGGGTCGGGCGTCCAACAACACCATTCGTTCGCCGCGCTCCATGTTGTCCCCATGGCACTGGGCGCAGTGCTTGGCGTACACCTCGACGCCTTGGGCTGCATCACCGAGGATGGGCGCATCGGAACCGGGGGCTCGCTCTACACCGGATCTTCAATCAGCCAGTTCATTCCTCGATTGCACGGCTGCCGACCCGATGGTTCTGGGCCGCAATGACGCGTTGAGCGTTGCGTCATCGTTGGGCGGGTCGAGGGCCTGTGCATTCACTCCAAACCAGAGCACAAACAGCGTTAGAAACATCCATCGCGAGTGCGTGGCGGCCATTGGAATCATGAATGAGGTCTCGGTATGCAGTGGGGCAGCTTGCGCCCCGTAAATTCCAACGAATCGCTACATGCAATTCATTTGCAATACGGTGGGGGCCCCAATAGGTTTTAGTGTCAACTAGGGGCACGCAATGAATCGAGTCCTGTTTCGTTCATCGAACCGAATGGCTGTAGACTGCCGGAATGCAACGGCACAGTCATTCAAGCTGGAGCGCACGCAATGCTCGATTGGGTGATCATCGGTGGGGGGATTCACGGGGTTCACATCGCGGCACGCCTGATCGGAGAGGTGGGTATCGACCGCGAACACATTCGGATCGTAGATCCGGGTGATCGGTTGCTTGAGCGGTGGCGGACCTTCACTGCGACGACGGGCATGCGGCATCTGCGCTCTCCCTCCGTTCACAACCTCGACATGAACCCGTGGTCCCTGATGCAGTTTGCAGGAAAACGCAGGGAGCGCAAGAAGGGGCTCTTTGCTCCACCCTTCAATCGACCTTCCTTGGACTTTTTCAATGACCATTGCGACACGGTGATTGGCACGTTCGAACTCAGTCGGGTTCATGTGCGGGCCAAAGTCGAGCAATGTTCATTGAGTTGCGATCGGGTCTCGGTTGTATTGTCGACCGGGGAGCAACTCTCGACGGCAAATGTGGTGCTTGCGATCGGGTCGGCGGAGCGCCCGAACTGGCCTCAGTGGGCGCCGACAGGAGACCCTCGTGTGCAGCATGTCTTCAGTGAGGGATTTGATGGGTGGCCTCGCACTCGCGAACGCGTAGTGGTGGTGGGCGGTGGAATCTCGGCCGGCCAAGTCGCCCTGCGTCTAGTGGATGAAGGCCATGACGTTCAGGTCGTATCGCGACATGGGATAAGAGAACACCAGTTCGATAGCGATCCCGGCTGGCTCGGCCCTCGGCACATGAAGGGGTTCCTGCGCGAGAGCGATGTGGACAAGCGCCGGTCGATGATCCGAGATGCACGCCACAAAGGTTCGGTCCCGCCCGATGTGCGCCGGGCCCTCAACCATGCGATCCAGAAAGACCAAGTCCAGTGGATTGAAGGTCAGGTTGAAGACCTGCACAGCCACGAGTCGGGATTCACAATGAAACTCGCGGCTGGAGATGTTCTTGAGGGTCAGCGAGTGCTCTTGGCGACGGGGTTCGCCAGCCAGCGTCCGGGTGGAAGACTGGTCGATCAGTTGGTGGATTCTGCGGCTCTTCCGTGTGCCAGTTGCGGGTACCCGATCGTTGATAAGACCCTCCAATGGCATCCTCGGGTCTACGTCTCAGGACCTCTTGCTGAGCTGGAACTTGGCCCTTCTTCTCGGAACATCGCTGGAGCGCGTCGGGCCGCAGATCGTCTGGTGGCGGCGGTTCGGTCCCAGCGTCGGAACGCTGGACGTGTGCGATGAAGCTTGTCGAAATCGAGGGCGATGAAATCGTGGAAATCAACCGCCTCGGTCCATCAGTTTGCTGTCGGGCTGCGGAGTTCCATCGACCTCGTCGGATGAGTCCATCGAAAGTGCCACCAGCGGTTGCGCTCTACGGTCTGATGCTGCTGATGGGTGCCTGCGCACAACAGGACGGTGCGGACCCCCGTGCACAAGACGATACGGCTGAACCAGGCATCGTAGAGCCCGTAATGCCCATGGGAAACCTATTGATCGAAGAGGTGTACTATTCGGGTGCCATTCCCACTGCGGGTGCGGAGCGCTACTACAGTGACCAATTCATCGAGGTGATGAACGTTGCGGATGCGCCTGTCATGGTTGGCGGTCTGATTCTGGGTGACGCTCCCGGAATAGCGGGCGGGATTAATCGGGGAACTACTCCGGGAGGGCCGTACGTGAATGATCCGGACTACGTGTACCTCTCGAGTGCGTGGCGGATCCCGGGGGAGCCGCAAGATGTGCTCTTGCAGCCAGGAGAGACCCTCGTCATCGCCCAAGATGCGGCCACCCATCACCCGTACTCTCCGGTGAATCTATTGGATGCGGACTATGAGACCTTTGTCTCGGAATATGGCGAAGACTTCGACGACGCAGTGGTCCCGAATCTCGAAAGCCTCTGGTATGGAGCCGGCTACGACTGGTTGGTGACCGTGTTTGGGCCCACCATTGTGGTGTTGTCGATGGATGCGGCCGATTTAGAGGAAGCGGGTGGACCCTATCCCCCGGTTCGCGCTCCAGTGTCGGCGGTGGTGGACACCATGGAGGCCTTGATGGATGCGGGCAGTGGTGCCTACAAGCGACTGCACTCTACGGTGGACTCGGGTTTCATTCATGTTTCGGGTACGTACACAGGAGAATCGGTCCGGCGAAAGCGAGACGGAACCGGTGCGCTCATCGACACAGACGATTCAGGGGCTGACTTTGAGGTCTCGTCGATGCCGGACCCGGATTTTGATTCTCAACGCTGATGAAGTGACTGTAACGATGTTCTGAACCTTGTTTCGATGGGTGCAATCGCTGCCGGTAGCATTTATTTGCATATTTGCGCAAATAACATGTTACAGTGCAATCATGCATGCGGAAGAACTACAAGAACTGGCGGGTTTGTTAAAAGCCCTTGGCGAGGTCAATCGTCTTTCGTTGGTGTGTAAGTTGTGCGACTGCGCTGCGCCTCAGAACGCCATGTGCTTATGTGAATGCTGCAGCGTGGACCCGTCGGGGGTCTCTCGCCATCTCAAGCACCTCTCGCAGGAAGGCATCCTGCACATGGAAAAGCAGGGTCGGGAGCGAAACTATTCGCTCAACCGGGCTTTCGTGGCGAGCCGCTTGCGGTTGTTAGCCAACAAAATCGATTCCGAAAAGGAGGAACCATGATCACCGAACAATGCAAATGTGATTGCAAGTCAGACGACTGCTGCAAAGACAACAGCTGCGCATGCTGCGCGGAGTCTTGCTGCTGCGGCTAAGCCGTACCGTCCTGCTGCAATGATTCGGGGGCATGCCTTCGCGTCCAAAGCGAATGCGGCAAGACGAGTGTGGGGGCGGCGGTTCGTTTCTTTGATGGAGAGGCGTACCGCCTTCCCAACTTCTGGTTGGCGCCGCCGAAGGCAGCGGGACAAGGGCTGGAGTTCCTTGTGGTCGCGGCTTGCGCCGTCGATGGCCTCGCTTTAGTGACCGAACGCGACCAAAGGGTGCGAGCATTGTGCTCGGAGAGGGATCGCCTGTGGTTTAGGAGTGGTGCATGCCTCGATACCTTCGGCTCACAAAGAGCGAACTGACCCAGATGCGCGCCTCGTGCCGGCTGGCGGCTCGCACCTTGGAGATGGTTGCCGAGCACATTCGGCCGGGCATCACCACCGACGAGATTGATAGACTGATCGATGCCTTCATTCGGGACCATGGAGCTTATCCGTCGCCCCTAAACTACCGAGGGTTTCCGCGTAGTTCATGCACATCCATCAATGAGGTGGTCTGCCACGGCATCCCCGAGTCACGCGCCTTGAAGGATGGTGACATTGTCAATGTGGATGTCACCTGCACCCTGCCCGCCGAAAAAGGCTTCTTCGGCGACAACAGCGTCACGTTCTATGTGGGTGAACCCAGCCCCAGTGCCATTCATGTGACCGAGGTTGCGCGGCAAGCGCTGGAGATCGGGATTGCCGCCGTACGGCCCGGCGCTCGAATTGGGGACGTTGGCCACGCGATTCAGACCTTTGTGGAGTCGAAGGGATGCAGCGTGGTGCGGGAATTTACCGGTCATGGCATTGGTCGGCAGTTTCATACTGAACCTGCGGTGCCTCACTACGGCAAGCAAGGCACCGGGCCCCTCATCAAGCGGGGCATGACCTTCACCATTGAGCCGATGGTCAACTTGGGCTCGTGGGAGACGGTCGTGCTTGACGATGACTGGACCGCCGTCACGAAAGACGGGTCACTCTCTGCGCAGTTCGAACACACCGTGCTCGCTACGCGGTCGGGTGTAGAAGTGCTCACCCGTCGCGACCAGATTCTTAAGTCCTGTGAAGATGTGCCTCATGCCCAACTCGGACCGCTCAGTACGCCGGCCGCCTTCCCCCGACATCGGTAATCGTAATCGCATCCGCGACGGCGAGTTGACGTGGGATTGCCGGGTTTCCGCCGCACCTCAGTAACTGTCTGTGACGAAACTGCAGGCGTCGATTCCGAAGAACAACGACAGAAGCAAGCCGGCGATGATCATCAAGATGACCTCGCAGCCCATGTCACTGAGGTCGATTCCGCTGGGTTCTTCTGCCATTGTACGTTCCGGAGAGTGAGCCGAGGTGTATCCTCCGAGCGTCCTTGTTGGGAGGCGCGACATTGGTTTTTATGGGAATGGGCAGCGTGAGAAACTCGAATTGTCGAGGGGTAGTCGTTAGACGCTTCTCTCAACACCGCTGAGGGAGCGCCCATCATGTTTTTCACCTCGTACCGATCCGTTCTGTTTGTCGTATGCTTTGCTGCAGGTTGTGGAGATAATCAAGAAGACACGCCTGACGACAACACGGTTCCTCACGAAGACCCGGCCGACCCCGAATCCGACACCGGCATCCCAGCCGATGAGTGCACCTTCAATGGCTTCGAGTCGGGCTCGATCGAGATCAGCAACGGTTACGACTGGTTCTTGCTCGCGAAGAACGAAGCCGGCGATGGCGGGCTTCGCGTCGAGAGTTGGGGGCAGTTTGATGGACCCACCGATGCGGGTGAATACACCGTGGGCGGCAATAACTACGCCGATTGTGCCCTGTGCGTCATGATGTACGAGGACTGCAGCGGTGGGGACATCTCGGCAGATTCATGCGACACGGTGTATTTCGGCTCGGAAGGCACCGCCGAGATCATCACCTTCGACACCTCGGGGACCGGAGGTGGGCCGGTTGAAATCAAGCTGACGGATGTGGTCTTCAAGGAAGTCACCATCAATCCGTATGCAGGGTATCTTTCCACTGAAGTGGAAGATGGCGACACGTGGTGCGTGGATGAGACCTACACCGGAACCTTCCGCGACTACGTGGGCGCAGGCGATGCGATGCCGGAGTTCACCGCGCCGGATCAGACGGGCGCAGACGTATCTTCGGCGAACATGAGTGGCACGATGGGCGTCATCAGCTTCAACGCCGGTGATTGGTGCCCTCCCTGCGAAGCTGTGGCCGAGACGCACGAGGCCCTGTTTCAAGCGATGCAGGTCGCCGATGAGCGCTACGGTGTCAGCTTTGTGGAGATGCTGGTCAGCAACAACGATGGCAACATCGCCAGTCAAGGCGACGCAGCAGCGTGGGCTGAGCGATTCGAGATGACCTACCCGGTGCTCCACGGCGTTCGGGTCGACGCGTACTTCACCGAGCACGTCGGAGCATACATGGTCCCAGCCTATTGGATCGTCGATCCGCTCGGTCAGGTGCGGGCGTGGGAAACGGGGCAAGGGTCCCTGACCGCGGCTGTGGTTCAGGAGCACTTCGAGGCATTTTTGTCTGACAACCCGGACTGGACCCGCGACACCGATGGGTGACGGCCGCGGCCCTGCATGGGGCGTCGCTGGTTGTGGGTCACGGTGAAGCGTTGACCATTTCTGTGGCCTCGACGAGCAGTTGACCGAGATCGGAGTCCGAGCTGCCGCCGAGCGTTTCGGCGATGGCCTTCGCCTCGGTGAGGGCGGCCCGGGCCGCGTCGGTCTTTTCTGCAGTCTGCTCGACTTGGGCTCTTCGGCACAACAGGCGCCCCAGTTCAACGACCCAGACGCCCCGAAGCTGTGCCTCCCCCTCGGTCAGTAATCGGCGGGCTGAATCGAAGTTTCCGTGTTGAGCCTGCGCCCAAGCGAGGCTGCCGCGAAAGGCGCCGGCCATGGGCGGTTGAATGGGATCAAGTGCCTCGATGGCCTCAGTCAAGGTGTCGATGCTCTCGTCGATGTCGCCGATGCTGAGCAACAAGTCGCCCAAATTGCCCCGGGCCAGGTGTCCGATGGTGGTTGTGCCCCGGGCGGCATCGAGCTGGATGGTGTCCTCGTACATGGTGGCGGCTTCTTTCATCTTGCCTTGGAGTTGCAGAACGAGCGCCAAGTTGCCCATGAGTATGGACTCCAACTTTCGGCTGCCCACCGCCCGACTGAGTTGAATGCCAGCCTCGTGGAGTTCCACAGACTCGTCCAGCCGGCCGAGGTCTTTGTACAGTGTGCCCAAGGCGCCGTTGACAGCCATCGATAACATGGGTTTTTCGATTCGATCGGCGTACTCCATGGCTCGTTTGAGATCGGATTCTGCAAGGTCGAAGTCTCCGGTTTCCATGGCCCATGTCGCGTGGAAGCGCAGGCTCCGGGCTTCTTGCCACATGCAGCCCATTGCTCTGCTTTTGTTGAGCAGTTCGCCGGCCAACGATTCGGCTGCGCTTGGATTGCCGGTGCTCATGTACACGCTGCCCAACCGGTGGAGGGTCTCTACCTCTCCGCGGACGTCGCCGCTGTCTCTCAGCATACCCAGAGCCTTGCGAAAGTTCGAAGTCACGTCTTCGACGCCGAGTTCTCTCCGTTGATGGGACGTGTATGTGCTGAGCGCACGCCCTTCCGCAGCTTTGTTCTTGAGCATGCGCGCGAGGTCGAGGCACTCCTTCGCGCACGCGGCGGCCTGCATTCGTTGATCGGCGTCGGCATGCAGTCCACAGAGCGTCTCCATTAGATCGAGTCGGCTTCGGGGATCGAGGTCCGGCCGATTCAGGGTGGTCTCGACCACGGCGATGGCCGGCAGGTAGGGCCCGTACCATTGGTAGATGGCCGCCCACGCCACTGTGGCTTGCGCGTGAAGTCTGGCAGGGCCGTGTCCCCCCACAGCAATCGCTTGCATGAGGTTGTCTCGCTCGAGCCGAAACCCGTGGCGCGCGTCGGGGTCGGCACTCCAAAAGCGTTCCTCGAGTGCGGGCTGTGCACCGAATTCCGCGTAAAACGCGCAGTGACGCCGACTGACGGCGCCGACGGCACCGGGTCCGGTGGTGTCTTCTCCGCTGGAACTTAGGACGGCACCGGGGGTTCGAAGCTTGTTGGCTGCGTATTCACGAATGGACTCGTACACGTGAAAGCGAACCCGTCCCGGTACCGTCTCTTCGGACCGAATCAGACTCTGCTGAACGAGTCGTTGAATCACATCGATGGTCCATTCATCCCACAGGTCAAGATCGATCACGTTTTCAGCGGCGTTTAGAGTGAATCCTCCCCGAAACACACTGCACTGCGCAAGGGCGGAGCGTTCGGCTTCCGCGAGGAGATCCCAAGACCAGTCGATGGCTCCGGCAAGGGTGGACTGGCGAGCGGGTTGGTCACGCCGACCGCTGCTCAGTAGACGGAATCGTTGATCGAGTCGCGTGAGGATTTCTGGCGGACGGAGAAGCGGCGTGCGGGCAGCAGCCAACTCAATGGCCAAGGACATTCTGTCGACGCGTGCAACGATCTCTTCAACTGCGTTACGGTCGTCTGCCGAGAGCGAAAAATGGGTGTTGCTCTGCTGCGCTCGCTCGACGAACAGTTCGACCCCTTCTTCAGAGGAGAGCGGACCCAGTTCGTAGATTTGTTCAGACTGTACCTTCAGTTGGATGCGGCTGGTGACCATGAACCGGGCGTTGGGCGCATGCGCGGACCACAGACCCACGGTGGTCGCTGCATGTTCGACCACCTGTTCCATGTTGTCCAAAATGAGCAGAATGTCGCCGCGACCGTTGATCGCGTGCGCCAGTTGCATGGCGGGTTTGGTCTCGCGCAGGGGCACGCCGAGACTGTGGGCGACGGCGTGAATGATGTCTTGTTGGCTTCTTGCTGCGGTGAGGTCGCAAAACCATACGCCGCCGGGGAACCGGTCACGGTTCTTGGCTCCAAATTGAAGACTCAGTCGGGTCTTGCCCATTCCGCCGGGTCCAAAGATCGTGAGAATGGGCCGGCCATCTGCAATGCGTGCACCGATCGCGGCCAGTTCAGTCCGTCGGCCAACAAACCGGTCTCGAGGTGCGGGGAGGTTTCCCAGCGCAGGACTCAGGGTTCGGTTTGAAGCCCTGTGCACCAGATGTGGTGCTCCGCCCTCGTCGACCGCATGGTGATCGTCGACGTTGGGGCTCTCAATGTAGCGATGAAGCGTGGCCGATGTCTGGTCCGAAAAGACGGATGTGGATGGCGTATCTGCAATGATTTCTCGTCGTTTGGTGGCAAACGATCGGGCGACTCGGATGGCCTCGCCATGCCACACTCGGTCGGGGTTGCGGTCACACTTCGCGTCACGCCAAGCGGTCTCCCACATCGCCAGCAGAGGCTCCATACCGGCAGGTCGTTGGTCCGGATCCGTAGCCATGGCTCGATGGACCACCGCCACGATGGAACGGGGCAGGTCGGGCCGAAGCGAGTCAAGCATTTCCCGTTTTCCAGAGGTGATTCGGGACCAAACATCAACGATCTGACTGCCTGCAAATGCCTGTTTACCCGAGAGCATCTCGTACAGCATGGTGCCCAGCGAGAATACGTCAGCCCGCTCGTCGACGGTGCTTGCATCCCATATTTGCTCCGGTGCCATGTAGCTGGGCGTTCCCACGGCGGCCCCGCTCTTGGTGATCGAGGCTTCATCATCGTTGCCCCACATCTTTGCGATTCCAAAGTCGGTGATCCGTGGGGTGAGTCCACGGTCTGTGATTTCGAGCAGGATGTTCGATGGTTTTAAATCGCGATGGATCATGCCGTTCGAATGCGCGGCGATCATCCCGCCGAGGATTCCTCGGACAAGGCAGTCGGTTTGGGCATCGGTCAGCGCGCAACGCTTCATGAGAACCGACAAATCCGGCCCCTCAACAAAGTCCATCACCAAGGCGGGGGCGTGGGCCAACTGGATCACATCGGTCACGGGCACGATGTTTGGGTGCTGAAGCAATCGCTGCAGTTGACCTTCTTGCTGGATTCGGTTTCGAACGCTTCGGGTGTGAATCGCCAGTACCTTCAAGGCATGCAGCGTTTCTGTCTCTCGATGCCGCACCTTATAGATGAGCGACATGCCGCCCTCCGCGACAAAGCTATCGACGACATACGGTCCAACAGTGCTGCCAATTGAGAGTTCCACGGCAGGAATGTAGCCGGTTCATCGACAAGTGGATGTGGGCCCTCGGATGGAACGCGAGTCGGTGAGGCTTGTGGCCAGTGTCGCTCACTCGGCTTCCAAGTCGGATAGATCAATTATTACAAATGAATTGCAATAGCGATTCATTTGTAATAATCGACGGGTGCAAATTTTCCATCCACATCACTCGGATGGGGAGGACAACGAATCGCATGACTAACCAGTCTGAATCAAAGCCGCTTTACGATGTGGCAGTGGTCGGTGGTGGGCCTGCCGGTGTGGGTGTGGGCGTGGCACTCACCCATGCAGGAGTCGAAAACTTTGTCATTTTAGAACGGCACAGTGTGGGCTCGTCTTTTGCGCTTTGGCCGGCCGAGATGCGCCTCATCACACCGTCATTCCCAACCAACTCTATCGGTATGCTGGACCTCAACTCGATCGCCATCGGAGTGTCGCCGGCATTCAGCCTGCAAGTCGAGCATCCGACGGGGGCAGAGTTTGCCGGCCACCTTCGAAAAGTAGCGAGATTTTTCGAACTGCCCGTGCGCGAAGACATGAATGTTCGTCGAATCAGTAAAGAAGGGGATCGGTTCCTTGTGCACACCCCTGGTGAGACCATTGCAGCCAAACATGTCATCTGGGCGGCCGGTGAGTTTCAGTATCCTCGAATGTCCGGATTGGAAGGAAGTCATCACTGCCGACACACCGCGACGGTTGCGAACTACGAGGGCCTTGTTGGTGACGAGTTCATCATTATTGGCGGTTACGAGAGCGGCGTCGATGCCGCCTTCCATCTGGCAAAACGGGGAAAGCGCGTCCGAATGTTCGATACCGGCGCTCCGTGGCAAAGCGAGACGGCCGATCCGAGTGTTGCGCTATCGACGTTTTCGCTTGAGCGAATGCGCACCGAACAGTTTCGGGAACATGTGGAATTGTTTGCGGACACGCCAATTAAATCCGTCGTTCCCGTCGATGGAGCCTACAAAGTCGTCGCGCAGAACGGGCGAACATTTCGCACGATGTCGCAGCCGCTTTGGGCTGGAGGATTCGTGGGCAGCCACAAGCTGGTTCGGAACCTGTTCGAGCAGCGTGAGGATGGGTACCCTTTGCTGAGCGAGCAGGATGAGTCCACCACCACGCCAGGCATCTTTCTGTGTGGAGGGACAGTCCGCCACGACGATCATATTTTCTGTTTTATCTACAAGTACCGCCAGCGCTTTGCTGTTGTCGCCAAGGCGATTGCAACGTCACTGGACCTGCCGGCCGAGGATCTTGAGGTGTACCGCGACTGGGGCATGTACCTCGATGACCTTTCTTGCTGCGGGGATGAATGCGTATGTTGAGTGACTCACAACCAGGACTTGATCCGACAACCGTTCGAAGTGGGCGGTTGGCTCGTGCCCTCCGGGTCGAGTGGCTGGGTCAAACGGCGGCCAGTCTCTTCTGGATCGTGAGCGTGTTTACCTACGGCATCAGTTCCACGGGCGATTGGTTGCAGTTGTTTGCCGCGACTGCATGGCTGTTGGCCAACATCGCGACGATTGTGAGTGCGGATCCTGAATAATCGGACCCGTCGTCAGGGCGGGGCGGGACCGGCTTTGCCGCATGGGGTCAAGCTGCTATTGCAATCTAATTGCAATAGCGATGGTACTGAATTAGGGGCGTCGCCCATTGGCTCCCGGCCCGCCCACCCGTTTGACCGCGAGGAGAGGTGTGCACCAACGGATGCTCGTCATCCAAAACCGTAATCAAGTGCATCAGTGATGGAACTCCCATCTGAATCCAGTATCAACCCCACGCTCCTATTGCCGGCATCGGCATCATTGGTAATCGCGGGAACCTTGTTTGTTCTTGGTCGAATGTTTGGCTCCGTCGTGTTGGTGGCCGCGTCGGCTCAATGGTTGCTTCTCTTCCTCCTCGTGCTGGGGGCCCGCAGTCAGGTTCTGCGTCCGACGTCGGAGTCAACGCTTCCCGTTCGACGGTTGTTTGTCGCCCTACTGTTCTTGGTGGTCAGCTTGCCCGGTGCAACGCTGGTGGATGGCTATGCCTTTGTCGCGGTTCCATCGTTGGACGATTTTCTGCGCCTGAGTGTGTTGATGGTGGGGCTTGCCGCAGCGTCTGCAGTCATGTCCGCCGTGTTTCAAGCCGTGAACCCATCGGTGGTGAGGGATTCACACGGTCTGGTGAAGATTGGACGAATCGGCGTTTGGCTCGGTCTCATTGGTGCCGCTTCAGTGTTTGCAGCCTACCAAGGGTGGCCCGCGTTTGAAGACGCGGTCGCTGTCGTGCTTCTCTCGGTTCCGGTGGTGCTGGCCGCTGAACTGTTGGGACGAGCGCTGTTTGGGTTTATCCGACGCCCTGCGGGAGGCTCTGCGTTTGGGGCAGACCTGTTCATGGCGCGTCTGTTTGGGTCGTCCTACAACCCGATTCAGAGCGTCTTCACCTGTGTTGAAGACACCTTTGGTGTGGATGTGCGCAGTTCTTGGGCGCTTGGCTTCTTGCGGAAGGCCTCGTTTCCGCTGCTGGCCAGTCTGGCGGCATTCGCTTGGGCATTGTCGGCCTTCGTTGTCGTCGATGAGTCCCAACTGGCCGTGCGCGAGCGACTCGGAAAAGTGAAAGACGGAGAGGTGTTGCAGCCCGGCCTCAACATTGGACTGCCCTGGCCCTTTGACCGGATCCAGATCGTGGACACCGAACGGGTACGCAGCATCCCTTTGGGATTTTCTGGCGCGAAGGCAGACGCCAA
>DEBL01000292.1:24501-32353 GCA_002348535.1 Deltaproteobacteria bacterium UBA2957
GCCGAACTTCAGTACCGCATTCGCGACATTCATGCGTGGATCTATGGGTGCCAAAACCCGGCCCAAGCCTTGGAAACACTCGCCTACCGAGTGCTGATGGAAGCCACGGTGGACCGCACGCTTGATGAAGTGCTCTCGCAAGACATCGGCGAGTTTTCGGCGAAGATGCAAGCGGCGCTTCAGGCGCAGGCGAATTCCAAAGGGCTGGGTGTGGAATTGATTGCGCTCAACCTGCGCGGGCTGCACCCGCCGGTCACGCTCGCCGCAGAGTATCAGTCGGTCATCGCCGCGCAGCTCGATCGCACCACCTACATCATCGATGCCGAAGCGTATCGGGAAAGCACTGTTCCGAGGGCCAAATCGAGCGCTGAAGCGGAGATAAGGATGGCCGCTGCCGATCGAATTCATCGGGTCTCGGTGGCGAGGGGTGAGGCGATCGCGTTCGAAGCCCTCGAGGCCCAGTACAGCGCCAATCCGGATCTCTATCGGTTTCGTCGCCGACTTGAGACCCTCGAACAGGTTCTTGAAGAGAAGCCCTACCACGTCATCGATGCTCGGATTGAGCGAGACGGCGGGGCGCTGTGGTTCCTTCAGTAGCAGACGAGAAGTAAACAATGCAAAGCAACATTTTTCGATACGTATTGGGCGGACTCATTGTGCTTGGGCTGGCCTTTTACGCGTTCTCTTGGCAGCTTCGCGAAGGCTCAGTTGCCATTCGTCTGCGCTTGGGCCGGGCGGTTGATGTCGTAGAGGCCGCAGGCTTGCACGGCAAAATGCCTTGGCCGATCGACCAGATTGTGGTGTTGGACGGTCGCAGGCGTGTTCTGAATACTCGCCACACGGAAATGCTGACTCGGGATAAAAAAAACGTGATCCTGTTGTCGTATGTGGTCTGGCGAATCTCCGACCCGCTTCGGTTTTACCAAAGTGTGGGAGACGTTGAGGCCGCGGATTCCAAGATCGACGGTTTGGTCACCAACGCCAAGATTTCGGTCTTGGGCGGATACGACCTCAGCGCCTTGGTCTCGACGAAAGCCGAAGACTTGATGACGGCGCAAATCGAAGCCGCGATTCTGTCGAACGTAGAGTCGAACGCCAATGACAAGTACGGTGTTCGGATCGAAGAGGTTGGGTTTGAGCGCCTCTCGTTACCCGAGAGCAACACGCGCTTCGTGTTCGACCAGATGCGCGCCGAGCGCAAACAATACGCCGCTCGCTACCGAGCCGAGGGTGAGCGAGAGGCTCAGTCAATTCGCTCCAGCACCATGCTGGAGGTGGCTGAAATCCGAGCGGAAGCCAGTGAAAAAGCGGCCCGAATTCGGGGTGAAGCCGAGGCCGAGGCGGCGCGCATCTATGCCGCTGCACACAGCGTCGATCCATCGTTCTATCGATTTACGCGGTCCCTTGATTCGATGGGCAAGATCTTGAACGAAAAGTCGCATGTGGTGCTGCGTACCGACAGTCCACCCTTCGAACTGTTGCAGGAAAAGTAGTGGACATCAATCAATCGAAACCACCGACGTCGGCGCCCGTGTTGTCCTCCTTTGAGGGCGCACTTGGTTACCTGCGCTGGCTGTTTCCGGTCTTGCTGGTCTCTTACCTGCTGTCCGGTGTGATCGTCGTGGGGTCCGACGAAGTGGCGGTTGTGATGCGATTTGGTGAACTCTCGGGAGGGAGCGCCGCCTCTGCGCAGCGGTTCCCGGGGATGCACTACACCCTCCCCCGACCGCTTGATGAAGTGGTCCGTGTGAAGGTCAAAAAGGTCTATGAGATCGAGATCAGTGACCTCCACTCGAGAGGCCGAGACACTCCGTGGCCATCCGCCACCATTGATCCGACCGATGAAGGGTACGTGCTGACGGGCGATCGCAACGTAGTCCAAGTCGACATGATGGCTCGGTACATGGTGTCCGAACCGGTTGCCTTCGCTCTGCATCAGGCGGACCCGGAGGGTGTGCTGAAGTCGGCGATCATGGCGGCCACAGTGCGAACCATGGGTGAAGTTAAAGTGGACTCAGTGCTCTCGGAAGGTCGGGCCGCCTTCATCGTCAATGTGGTTCAACGTGCGCAACAGCGTCTCGACCGGGTCCAAGCTGGCATTGATCTCGTGTCGATCGAAGTGACCGATCTTGCGCCGCCGATTCAGGTCAAAGAAGAATTTGACCAAGTTCAGGCTGCGTTCATCGACATGCAGACCCAAGTCACGCAAGCCATGAAACAACGGGAATCTGAAGTCCCGAGGGCTCAGTCGGACCGGGAACGCAGTCAGCGTGAGGCCGAGGTCTATGCCGCAGAGTTGCTGGCTAAGGCTCGCGGTGAGGCTGCGATGTGGAGCGACCTGTATGAGGAGTACCGACGGGATCGTCGGGTGGTCCGAGACCGCTTGTACCACGAGAGCACCGAGGAATCGCTATCCAAAGCCTCTCGCCTGCGGTTCATTCCACCCCCTCCCAACGGTCGGTTCTACAACAAGGATTCCTTCCGGATTTCCATCGCAAGTGTGAAATAAGATGGCCAATACAGTTGCTCAACAGCATGATTCCGAGACGCCTCGAGTTGCGGCTGTGGCTTCAATGGCTGCCGTGCGTCACGTGGAGTTGGACGAAGACGAACAACGTGAGCAAGCGATCAGCTTGTTGTCGGTGTGTGTGGGCGGCGGCTTGTTGTCGGTGGGTTGGGCTTGGGGATTCTTTTTTCCCGGTCAAGCCAGTGTGGGTGCGGTGGTTCAGCTCATTGCGGTGGTCATTGTTTCGTGGCCGGTGTTTCAGCAAGCCGCAGAAGGATTCGCTGCGAAAGACCCTGGCAGCTACACCGAGCAACTGGTCGCCCTCGCGATCTTAGCGGCTGTGGTGATCGGTGACTTCATTACTGCGGGTATGGTGCCGTTGCTCATGGAGGTCGGGCATTTATTGGAAGAGCGCTCGGTGATGGGTGCGCGTGCCGCCATTGAGGGCATTCAAAAACTGCAGGCGCGACGAGCGAGCCGCCTGGAAGATGGAACGGAGCGTGTCGTCGACCCGGAAGAACTGGAGGTGAGCGACCTGATCGTGGTTCGCCCCGGTGAGACCATTCCAGCGGATGGGGTCGTTGTTCAGGGCACTTCGAGTGTCGATCAAGCCTACATTACGGGCGAGAGCATGCACGAGGATGTGGGCCCGGGCAGCCCCGTGTTTGCCGGAACGATCAACCTCGACGGATTGATTCGTGTCGAAGTCAAGGGCGTTGGAAACGAGACTGCATTGGGCCGCGTGATCGCCTTGTTGCAAGAGGCGGAAGACAGCAAGGCACCAATCACCCGCCTGCTAGAGCGCTATGCGGCAGCATACCTGCCCATCGTTCTGGCGATTGCTGGGATCGTGTTGTTCACCACCGGTGAGGTCGATCGGGCCATTGCAGTGTTGGTCGTTGCGTGCCCGTGCGCGTTGGTGTTGTCGGGTCCCGTGGCGATGGTGGCTGCGCTCGCCGTTGCGTCGCGCTGGGGAATCTTGATCAAGGGATCCAGCTTCCTTGAGCGCGTCAGCGAAGTCGACACCGTTGTGTTGGACAAGACAGGAACAGTGACCCTTGGAACGCTGAACCTTCTCTCATTGAACCCGGTCGATGGTGTTTCGGAGGGAGAGCTGCTGGAGGCGGCAGGTCGCTGCGGCCACGGTTCGCTCCATCCGGTCTCTCGCGCCGCAGTCGAGGCGGCTCGGAGTGCCGGGATCGAGCCAAGCGCGCCGAACGAATTGCGAGAGGTGGCCGGTAAAGGCGTCGAGGCCGAAACCGAAAATGGCGTTCTGCGAATGGGGCGTGCGACATGGCTGGCGGAAGAGGGCCTGAGTGTTGAAGCCGTTCAGGCATCGACTGGAATCGCCGTTCATGTGAGCCGCGGCGACCAGACCTTGGGTTGGCTGGAACTGGCCGACACGCCGCGCCCTGAAGCCGCGGAAACGTTGGCGGGACTTCGGGCCCTCGGCGCGAAGCGATTGGTGTTGCTCACAGGCGACCGGGAGCACGTGGCGGCTGAGGTGGCAGAACAGCTGGGCTTTGATGCCTACGAGGCCGAAGTCTTACCCGAGCGCAAGGCTGAACTGGTGGCGGAAGAACAGGCGGCCGGACGCCGCGTCATGATGGTGGGTGACGGTGTGAACGACGCCTTGGCGCTTCACAGCGCCGATGTCGGGGTCGCAGTAGGAGCCGTGATCAACGAGGTGGCCCTCGGGGGTGCAGACATTGCACTGATGGGCAACAACCTGATTCGGCTCCCCCAGATGGTGGACCTCGCCAACCGCACGCGGACGGCCATCAACCTGAACGTGTTCGTCGGTGGCGGCTTTTCGATTCTTATGTTGGCGGCTGCTGCAGGCGGATTGATCAACCCATTGGTCGGTGCGTTGCTTCACAACGGCGGGGCCATCTTCGTGGTCATGAACTCGGCACGTCTGCTGGTGGAACCCGACGAGGACGCACCGTCCGAGGCCTTGGGTGAGGCGCTCGATGCGTCCGTGGACACCTCATCGGAACCGACTCAAGACGCGGCCACAGACGTCGCGGATGCAGAGGCAATGTCGTGATGCATCGAGCCGATTCACTTCGTGGGCTGTGCGTTTCGCGGGTCTCGCCGAGATGGCGGGCTGAGTCTGCCCATTACACCAAGGTGTCTGTATGAAAATGTCCGGTAGCGAACGTCCCTACGTGTTGAATGTCTGTACCTCGTGTCGACTGGCTGGTGAGCCACGTCAGCCGTTTTACCAGCGGTCAGGCTACAAGCTGTTCAAGGAACTGGAGAGCGAGCTGGCTGCGTCCGACTTGGGCGATCGGGTGGAAGTACGGGCGGCCGAGTGCCTCAGCATTTGCCGGCGCCCCTGCGGGATTGCGCTGTCGTCCGAGGGAGCGTGGTCCTACCTGTTTGGCGACCAAGAGCCGAAAACCAGCGCCAAAGACATCGTGGAGTGTCTGGCGCTCTACATTGAAAAATCCGACGGATTCATGCCGCGATCGGAGCGTCCGAAAGGCCTCCGTGGCGCCATCTTGGGTCGGATTCCACCCTTAGGAGGTCCCAATGCATCTGTCTGAGGGGATTCTTCCCATGGACCAAGCGCTTGCGTGGAGTGCACTCGCCGTGCCTGCGCTGGTCTGGAGTTTGCGCGGCGAACGTATAGCCCGAAAAGAAGAGCCCTCTTCAGCCGTGCTCATGGCCGGTGCGACCAGTCTGCTGTTTGCCGGCACTCTGATGCCACTGCCGGTTCCCGTGGTGGGCGCGACCAGTCACATCTGTTTAACGCCGCTTCTCGCCATGGTCGTTGGAGTAAGGCGGATACTCTGGCCGACCTTCTTCGTGCTGTTGCTGCATGCGATGTTTTTTGCCCACGGCGGCATCACCACCTTGGGGGTGAACACGCTGACCCTCGGGTTGGTTGGACCGGTGGTCACAGTTGGGTGCTGGACTCTGTTTCAGCGACTGGGACTGAACGGCGCTGTGAGTCTCGGAGTGGCGTGCGGGCTCGGGGGCATGAGCGTGTATGTCACGGACGCGTTGATCTTGGCGATGGCCCTTATGGATACGGCGGCACCGGCCACCACCTTCTGGGTCGTGTTGGTTGGCTTCGCACCGGTTCAACTGCCCTTGTCGGTGCTGGAGGCCGTCGTTTCAGTCTACATGCTTCGGGCACTGGTGGCCCGACGCCCCGCCCTTGTGCCGGAGAGCCTGCGGGAGCTTCGGCTCACGCCCACCGCTGTGAACACGATGCTCTTGATGGTGGTGTCCATCGCAACATCGGGCTGCGCCTATGAGGGGATCGACGGAACCATCTTCGGTGCTGAAGCGGAACGGGCGGGTCGACCCCCCGTGGACAGCATGGTTGACTTCAGCCAAGGCGAAATGGGCTTGGCGATGACCATCTTGATTCTGTTTGGACTGGGTTTTGTTGCCGGACGCAGTTGGGAACGCTTGGGGGATGCGGAGTCGAATGCACTTCCACGCTGACCATGCCCTGTTCTTTGATCAGCGACCCTCCGTGGCGAAGGCCGGTGGTTCGGTCGCGTTGACAGTTGCGGTTTTGATTGCGAACGCCAGCATTGGAAGCACCGTGGCTTCGATGGTGGGTGTGGGCCTCGGGGTCCTGTTGCTCATAGTGGCACGCGTTCAACACCACAGTCGCGTTGAACCCATCGCGGCGTGGATTGTGGCGCTGGTCGGCTTCGGTGCCGTCGCCAGCCTTTCATTTGGCGCCGAAATGCACGATATCGCTCGAACCGGTTCGCGAGTGCTCTGTGGAATGGTGTGGATTCTTTGGCTGGGCACCCAAGTTGATTGGGCATCGCTCCGTCGCTTGTTGCTCATCCTTCGAGTGCCCAATGCGGTGGTGGGAACGCTTGATCACGCGTTGATGCACGGAATTCTGACCCAGCGCGAATGGGCCCAGCGCCGGGATGCAGCGCAGATGAGGTTGGGCACACCGCGCCTTACGTTGAGCGTGTGGGGCTCAGTGTTGAGTGAGGGGGCTCTGCATGCATTCACCCGGTTGGAGGAGGTGGAGGAAATGGCGACGGTTCGGAGCGCGTCTGCACAGCACGCGCTCCTATCGTCATCCATTGAGTGCACCGATGTCGAGTTGATCCGCGACGGCAAGACAGTGATCACGGGACTCAACTTGCGCATCGAACCCGGCGAGTGGCTGATGCTCTGTGGCCCGAGCGGAGCCGGAAAATCGAGCCTACTGCGCGTTCTGGCGGGCTTGGATGGGCCGTCACAGGGGCACGTAGACCGTCTCGGTGCGATGGTGACGCCCGAGACGGGCTTGCGGGACCGCTTGGATGGACGGGTGGCGCTTCTCACCCAGAATCCGGAGCATCACTTCCTTGCGAGCACGGTGGCCGAGGACATTGCATGGGGTCTGATTCGCCGCGGTGTCGACCCCAACGAGGCCGCACAGCGATCGAGTGAGATGGCTGCAGCGCTGGGCATCGAGGCGCTCCTTCGCCGTCCATGCCATCAACTCAGCTTCGGAGAGCAGCGACGGGTCGCGCTGGCCGGCTTGCTGGTTCTTGATCCGGAAGTGCTATTGTTGGATGAACCCACCGCCGGACTGGACCCCGTCGCTGCTGCGGAACTCTGCCGAATCGTGGCCGCGGCGGTCAAACAGACCGGTGCGTGCTGTGTCTGGGCCACTCACGATCTTGGTTCCGCCCCTTCTCGGATCGAACGGGTTGTGCTGCTTCGGGATGGCAGGGTGATTTTTGATGGTCCGTCGACCGTAGGGCTGTCTCGAGATTGGTTGCTTCGGTCTGGACTGGCAACGCCTGAAGAGGAAGAACGATGTTGATCGGCGGACCATCAACCAAGCCGAACCTCCAATCGGTTCGCCGCATCAAGCGCGCGCTTCGAGAGGCGCTTCAGTTGCCAGACGATGCGATCCTGACCGTCACCCAACTGGCGTGTCTGGAAAAGGACTGCGCTCCCGTAGAGACGGTGATTGGGTTACTTCGCCCCCACGAGCCGCAACGGCAATACACCGTACACAAAGCGACCGACTCCATCGATGCTGGAGACTTGGTTCGGGTCTGTGAGGCCTGGGGCCATCCGGTCACTACAACTGCTTTGAGGCCTGGGGCCATCCGGTCACTACAACTGCTTTTGAATCCTTCTCAAGGAGAGAACAATGAACGCTCAAGACAAAGTTCCCGTCACCATTCTTACCGGATTTCTCGGTTCGGGAAAGACCACACTCCTCAATCGAATTCTCAGCGAAGAGCATGGCAAACGCATCGCCGTAATTGAGAATGAATACGGGGAGGTGGGCATCGACCAAGCCCTCGTCATCAACGCCGACGAGGAAATCTTTGAGATGTCCAACGGCTGCATTTGCTG
>DEBL01000292.1:32755-46821 GCA_002348535.1 Deltaproteobacteria bacterium UBA2957
CTGGTCGAGACCACTGGACTCGCAGACCCAGGCCCTGTGGCTCAGACCTTTTTCATGGACGATGAGATTCGCGAAGAGTTTGCCCTCGACGGAATCGTGACCCTCGTCGATGCAGCGCACATTGATCAGCAACTGGGTCGCAGCGATGAAAGTACAGAACAGGTTGCGTTTGCGGATGTACTTGTGTTGAACAAAACCGACTTGGTTGGCACGGAGGATCTCGATGCTCTTGAGGCTCGGCTACGGGAAATGAACCGAATGGCACGGGTGGTTCGCAGTGAGAAAGCCAATGTTCCGGTGGATACAGTGTTGAACCTCAGTGCCTTCGACTTGGACCAAGTTCTTGAGCGGCGTCCCACCTTTCTCGAGCCGGAGTACCCCTTTGAGTGGACGGGGGTCTACTCGCTCGAGCCGGGTCGGTACGCCTTGAGCCTTGCCGAGGGCCCAGACCCTGAGATGTCGCTTGTGGTCAGGGGAAATCAGGATCGAGACGATGCAGCCCTTCGAGAGGGCGCCGAGTGGAGCGTGCGACGGTATGCCGAGTTGGCCGCCCCGCTGGAGCCCGACTCTGATCTTTCCATCGGAGAACATGTGAGTCTCCAACTGCAGTCGGCGGGTCGAAAAGCCTTCTTCTTGACCGTGGATGAACCGGTGCAAGTGGGTTTGTTTGCCCAACACACGGCAGAGGAGTTCGATATGAAGATTCTCCGCGACGGCAGCGATGAAGAGGTTCTCCCCAACGCTGAGCGAATCTGGGTGGCCCAGCATGAGCACGACGATGAAGTCGGTTCCTTCGCCATTGAGAGGACCGGAGATGTTGACCCGGATCGATTGAACCAATGGCTCAGCGAGGTTCTCCGGGAGCGAGGAGTGGACATCTTTCGGATGAAAGGGTTCTTGAGCATCGCGGGTGAGCCCAATCGGTTTGTCTTCCAAGGGGTCCACATGCTCTTTGATGGCCAACCGGACAGGCCATGGGGCAATGCGCCGCGCTTCAATCAGTTGGTGTTCATTGGACGAAACCTCGACGAAGCCGCCATGACGCAAGGGTTTGATGCATGTCTCGTTTGAATGACGATGGCCCGAGGGGTTCACTCAAAACCGGTTGGACCGCGACCGTCGGAGACTACGCCATCGACGGTGGATGGTTGAGTGGAGGCGAGGTGCTGGTCGTGGGTGATGCTGCGGGGGGCGTATACGGATTCGAAGGCATCTCTGGAAGCGTGCGTTGGAGCCATTCGGAGGTGCACGCAGGTGGATTGCTTGCGTTGGCAGTCCAGCCGGCTGGCGAGTTGTTCGCCACGAGCGGTCAAGACGGGCGAGTCTGCATCTGGAATGCTGAAACCGGTGAGGTGGCGACCACTATCGACAACGGCAGTGGTTGGGTCGAACACGTGGCGTGGTCGCTGGACAATCAGTATCTGGCTGCGGCGATTGGTCGGTGTGTTCATGTATTCGACACCGACGGCCAGGAACTGTGGAAATCAGAGGGCCATTCGAGCACGATCGGCGCCATTGCGTGGTCGAGCGAAGGAGAGTTGGCGACGGCATGCTACGGGCAGGTGACGTTCTTCACGGCAGCATCGGGTGAAGTCCTTCAGAGGCTGAAATGGAAAGGATCGATGGTTTCCATTGTGCTCAGCCCCGATGCGAATATCGTGGCGTGCGGTAGCCAAGACAACTCCGTGCATTTCTGGCGGCGACCCACCGGAGAGGACTCAGCCATGCATGGGTATCCAGGAAAGCCGTCGTCATTGGCGTTTGATGACCGAGGCATGTTGCTTGCCACCAACGGCAGTGATTCGGTGACGGTCTGGAGCTTTGAGGATGATGGCCCCGAAGGCACAAGCCCCGGTGTGCTGAGTCTGCACGTGCGCCCGGTTACGGCGCTGAAATTTGCCCATCAAGGCAGGCGGCTTGCCTCCGGAGCGAGGGACGGCAGCGTCATCGTCTGGCGACTTCAGCATGACGGAGAGGGTCGTCCTGTGGGCGCGGCTCTCGTGGGCGGCGATAAGGACATGCCCGATGTAGTGTCCGGGTTGGCATGGCGGCCCGGTGACCGCGGCCTCGCCGCCTTTGACGCCAGCGGACGGGTGACCTACTGGCGTGTCATGGACCGCTGAGTTCGGGCAGTTCAACGGAGCCCCGAATGCCGGTCAGTGCCCGGCGCCGCGGGTGCCCGCCGTAACCAACACCAACAGCGGCAGTTACTCCGCCGAGGCCGACGAGTTGGCCAGTCCCCAGCTGTCCAGCAGCCACGCGTAGACGTAGGCCACGTCTTCAATGGCTCCGTATCGTCCCGACTGACCGCTGTGGCCTGCGGCCATATTGGTTTTCAGCAGAAGCTGGCTGTCTTCGGTCTTGGTGACCCGGAGCTTGGCCACCCACTTGGCCGGCTCCCAATACTGGACGCGCGGATCGTTTAGGCCCGCCGTCACGAGCAGGTCCGGGTACGGTTGACCCACCACGTTGTCGTACGGCGAGTAGGCCAGCATCGTATCGAAGTACTCGCGTTGACGCGGGTCGCCCCACTCCTCCCACTCTCCGGCGGTCAGCGGGATGCTTTCATCGAGCATGGTGGTGACCACATCGACAAAGGGCACTTGGGCCACGGCTCGAGCGGCAAGGTCGGGGCGTTGATTGATAACCGCGCCGATCAGCAAACCACCGGCGCTGCCGCCTTGAATGGCCATGTTGTCCGGCGTGGTCCACCCATCGGCCACCACTTGGTCTCCGCACGCGATGAAGTCTGTGAAGGTGTTTTGCTTGTCGTGAAACTTCCCGCGGCGGTACCAAGTCTCGCCCATCTCGCCGCCGCCCCGTGGATGGCACACGACCACAATCACACCCCGGTCGACCAAGGACAGGCGAGCGCTGCTGAACCACGGATCGAGCTTGGCGCCGTAGCTGCCGTAACCGTACAGCAGAAGGGCTGCGGATCCGTCGAGTGGCGTGTCGGTTCGCCGGAGCACAGACATGGGGACCTTTGTGCCGTCCGGAGACGTCGCCCACCGGCGCTCGGTGGTGTACTGGGTCCGGTCATAGCCGCCGAGGACTGGGGTCTCCTTGAGCAAGGTTCGATCTCCAGATACAAGGTCGACGTCGAAGACGGAGCGCGGCGTGACCATGGACTGATACCCGATGCGAAACGTCTCGGTTTGGTAGTTGGGGTTGTTGGTCCCGTAGACGGTATACAGCGGCTCTGGCATCGCAAGGCGAGTGTCGCTACCGGACTCCACGTCCAACACTCGAAGGTGCACAAGACCCCCTTCACGTTCGTTTAGCACGACGAACCGCTCGAAAGGCTCCACGCTCTCGAGCGTGACATGGTCGCGATGGGCAATCAGTTCGGTCCATGCGGTGCGCTCGGTGTCGCCGCCGACCGCGACCTCCATCAGC
Source organism: Deltaproteobacteria bacterium UBA2957 (assembly GCA_002348535.1). GTDB lineage: Bacteria > Myxococcota_A > UBA796 > UBA796 > UBA796 > UBA796. The sequence continues at coordinate 36,155 of DEBL01000292.1, forward strand.
TTTCGGTTGACGGCGTCCTCGTTGTGGGTGCCATCTGCATCGTTGGCGTCATTGGTGAGCACCAGCCAGCGATTTCCTTGATGGTCGATGCTGTATTCGTGGCCCAAGTGCCGCTTGGCGAAAACGGTGAACTCTCCATTGGGTGTGTTTGCGTCGAGAACGCGCATCTCGGTGGTGAGGCTGCTGAAACTACCGATCACCATGAACCCGTTGGAGCGAGTGCGCCAGACGTATGAGCGGAACTTGTCGTCTTCCTCGGTCCACATCACGGTGTCCTCGCCGGTTTGGCCGAGGGTGTGGCGCACAATCTGATGCGGGCGTAGGACTTCATCTGGACGGGTGTAGAACACGGTCGCGTTGTCGTTTGCCCATGCCACGTTTCGTGTGATGTCGGCGATGACATCCGGGAGATGCTCGCCAGTACGGAGATCGATGAACCGAAGCTCGTACAACTCGCGCCCGGTGGTGTCGAGGCTGTATGCGAGCAGGGTGTGATCGGGAGACACAGCAAACGATCCGAGCCCAATGTACTCATGGTCGAGCGTGTTCAAGTCGAGGAGGATCTCTTCATCGGCCTCCATCGACTCAAGCTTGCGGGCCCGGATGGGGTAGGCAAGGCCATCCTCGGTTCGGCTGTAGTACCAATAGGGCCCGTCTTTCACCGGCACCGACAGGTCGGTTTCTTGAATCCGGCCCACCATCTCGTCGAACAACTCCTTTCGAAACCCCTCGAGGTGGCCTGTCTCTGCAGCGGCGTATTCGTTTTCAGCCTCGAGGTAAGCGATGACCGCTGGGTTTTCTCGATCCCGCAACCAGTGGTACGGGTCGAGGCGCTCGACGCCGTGTTCGGTATGGGTGTGGGGCTGTTTAGCGGCGATGGGTGCAGAGGGCATGACGGTGGCTCCGATGGGTGGAGGAACGGCGGCCTTGGGTCCGCACGCGATGAGGGCAGAGATGATTAAAAACCAGCGGTACACTCGCTTCTCCTTGGGGGGCAAAACCATCTCGACTTTGGGGTGTGTTTTAACCGGTCCACGTCTTGAGGTGGAGATCGATTGATGCATGCTTTAGTTCGATGCTGAAACGAGAGGCTGCGTTGTCAACCCAACAGGACCGATAACAAACAGCCGATCGGGACGTGCCTTGTCGGTGACAACCCCGACTAAGGGTGAAGAGACCCCACGAGTCTTGGTGTTCAGTGGTACTGTGGAGGTGACCCCGGAGACTGGTCGTCAGCGGACTCTATGGAAGCCGAAAGTTTGGCGGATATGGCTGGCTGCTGTGCACAACAGTCTAGGCTGTTGTTTGCCCGCAAGGCAGACAACCGAAAACAAACGACAGGATGCTCAGCATGGTGGGACGACCCCAGACACTCGATCGAAATCACGCCCTCGCGGTTGCGCTCGAGGGGTACTGGCGTGAGGGCCTTTACGGCATGTCGGTCAACGAAGTGTGTCGCCGAGCCGCAATTTCCAAGCCTGGCCTCTACCGCGAATTCGGTGGCGAGGATGGACTGCTGACGGCGGTGGTGCAACTGTACCGTGACACCGTGCTGCAGAAGCTGTTCGAGCATTTGCGGTCACCGTATCCATTCCGATCTGTGCTGGCGGGACTGATCAATGAGGTCTTGAGGCCAACGGGGGACCCACCCGGGTGCCTTCTCGGTGAACTGCGCATGGTCAAGTTTGATGACTTGGGTGAGGAGACGCGGCATCAAGTTGAGGTGTATGCAGCCGAGGTTCGGGACAACTACCGAGTCTGGCTCGATCGGGCGCAGCGGAACGGTGAGATTCCCGCTGACCTTGATCTCGACACGGCAGCACGCCACATCGATACGCAAGTAATGACGGCATGCTTCAAGGCCAATCGCGGCGGTGATGTAGCGGAAATTAAGGCCGAACTTGAGGTGGCTTTTTGGCGGTTGGTGCCGAACCTATCGTTGTAGCGACTTCCGTCGCCCCTCCGTTGCAAGCGGATGCTACTCGCGTTCAGGATGGGCCGGACGGTCTGTGTGCTGGCCACCCTGAGTACGGTTTGTAGTGCGCGCGCGATCAGGGCTTTACCGCTATCCCGTCGACGTAGCGAAGTTCACCATGCAGCACCGTGGCCACAACCTTGCCCTTGAAGACGCGCCCCAAGAACGCACTGTTGGTGGACTTGCCAGCCATCGCCTTTTCAGTGACCGTCCACTCGCGATTCGGGTCAACCAACGTGAGGTGGACGGGGGCGGCTTCATTGAGTGTCCCAAGGCGCCCCTTCAGGTCTAGTACTCGTGCCGGGTTTGATGTCATCAATTCGACGGCCCGGATGTCGGATATGGTGCCGTCGTGGACAAAGGTCAGGAGTGCTGCGAAAGCGGTTTCAAGCCCAATGACCCCGAACGGGGCTTCGATAAAGCCCTTTGCTTTTTCATCTTTTGTGTGGGGAGCGTGGTCGGTCGCCACGGCGTCCACAGTTCCATCCGCTAACGCCTCAATCAGCGCCTTCCGGTCGTACTCTGAACGGAGAGGAGGGTTCATCTTTGTGTTGGTATCCCCGCCTGCGCAGGCGTCGTAGGTGAGGAGCAGGTGGTGGGGACTGACTTCGCAGGTGACGCGTAGACCATCACGCTTTGCGTGCCGTATAGCCGCCAAAGAACGCGCTGTTGAGGTGTGCAGAACGTGGTACCGCGCACCGGTTTCTCGGGTGAGTTCGATGTCTCGTTCAACAAGTACGCCTTCGGCATCGCTGGATTGCCCGCGCACTCCGAGATGCACGCTGATGGGTGAGTCGGTCATCGGTGCATTCTGGGTCATTCGGGTGTCTTCGGCGTGTTGCATGAACAACAAGTTGTTTTCGGCGCATTGTTGCAGACTACCGCGCATCAAATCGTCATCGAGAAGGGGCAACCCGTCATCCGTGATGGCGACCGCGCCCGCTGATTTGAGCGCAGCATGGTCAGTAAGTTCCTCGCCCGCCAAGTTTTTGGTCGCAGCCGCGGCGACGAGAAGGTCAATGCCTCGAACCCGTCGAGCTTCTTCAGTCTCGAAGGTCACTTGAGCGGGGGTATCGAGCCGCGGCTGGGTGTTTGGCATCACGACCACGGTACAGATTCCCCCGGCGAGCGCAGCCTTCGAGCCGCTCTCGATGGTTTCTTTGTACTCAAATCCGGGCTGGCGGAAATGAACCTGAAGGTCGACGAGTCCGGGCATTGCCCACAACCCGGTTCCGTCCACGTGCTGGGCGTGTTCCGGCACCGTAGTGGGGTTTCGTTCGACACCGTTGGTGGTGACCAGCAAATCGATCACTGCATCCACACCGGCTTCAGGGTCGATCAATCGAACACCTTTGACAAAGGTTGGGGTCGCGACTGTTGCATTGTCCATGGCCCTGTCTCCTCACCATCTCGGAGTGGCGGGGGTACCGCAACGATGGTGCCGCGAGGCTTAACGCAACACGAGGAAAGTGGCTGGCCATACCCCGAGCAGAGTGTCCGAAAGGGCGCTATCCTCTGGGCCAAAGGCCCACGGCTCGCCCGCAGGTGATGTCGTGACATTGGGGGCGCATGGATGACGTTGTTGCAATCCGATTGCATCAGCGATAGGCCGCGGCCAGCAGGAGGGCACTACCATGTTGAATGCTGCGTCGGTCACCCGGGCTTTTGATGGGATTAAGGCGGTGGATGATGTCACGCTTTCGGTCGCACCCGGCGAATTGTTCTGTCTGCTCGGCGCCAATGGTGCTGGCAAGACCACGACGATCAACCTGTTCTTGGGGTTTCTGACCCCGGACACCGGTACGGTCACAGTGGGCGATGTCCAGCCGGCGATTGACCCGCTCGCCGCTCGCCGTCAGTTGGCCTACATTCCAGAGAATGTGGCGCTGTATCCTCAGCTTACCGGCGTTGAAAACCTACGCTTGTTTTGTCGAATGGGCGGCTCCAGCATCACCGACGAGGCCATGGTCGACTTGCTGGTGCGATCCGGTTTGACCGTGGAACAGATTCATCGCTCGGTGAATGGATACTCCAAAGGCATGCGTCAAAAAGTCGGCTTGGCGATCGCCTACGCGCGAGATGCGCGGGCCTTGTTGCTTGATGAGCCGCTCTCTGGACTCGATCCCTCAGCAGCCACCGACTTCTGCGACGAGTTGGGTCGGATCCGAGAGGCTGGAGCGGCTGTTCTCATGACCACCCACGATCTGTTCCGAGCCAAAGAACTGGGTGGCACCATCGGCATCATGCGCGACGGTCGATTGATCGAGACCTTGCAGGCGCAGAATGTGGATGCTCGGGATCTCGAGCGACTCTACCTGCACCACATGCGACGAACAGACGCACAGGCATGATGACGCTGATCGTTCGTTTACAGCTTGCCAATTGGTGGCGAGATCGGCGACTGGCTGCGGTGTTGCTGGTGTCGATCGGGGCATTGGCGGCGGTCTCGGTGTGGTCGGCCCACACCGATGCAAGCCAGCGGGAAGCCCATGCAGAAGCCGCAGCGGAGGCCCGAGAACAGTGGGAGGGCCGCGGGCCCTCGCACCCCCACAGCATGGCTCATTTTGGAGATTTTGCGTTTCGCCCGAGCGGACCGCTGGCCCAGCTCGACAGGGGGGTTCAAGCCCGCTTGGGCAAGGTGCTCCGCATTGAAGGGCATAAGCAGGGCACGCCGTTGTTTGCGGACGCCGCGCGTGCAGGCACAGTGGCCCGATTCCCGCGCCCTGATGCCGCTTTTTTTCTGCACATCGTGGTTCCATTGCTCCTGATTTTTCTGGGTGCGATGGGGCTGGCAGCGGACCGTCAGAGCGGTCGCTTGAGGCTCTCATTGGTGCAGGGGATCGGGGGCCGCGATGTCGTGGGCGGACACTTCTTGTCCCTGTGGATGCTGGGGTTGTCCCTGCTGTTGGTGATCGTACTGGCGTCGTGGGGTGCCGCCTCCATGGGGTCAAGTGCTCACATCGATGGGGGACGATTGCTGGCCTTTGTGGTGGTGCACGGCCTGTTCTTGGCTGTGGTGTCAGCGGCGGTGACGGCCGCTTCGGTGTGGGCTCGATCGGGCCGCTCGGCGTTGCTGGCCTTGCTGGCGTTGTGGATTGCGGGCACCGCCGTTCTCCCGCGGGCGACCGGCAGTGCAGCCACCGCTCTCTACCCACTGCCCAGCCGGGACGCGTTTCAAGCGGCGATCAAAGAGGCCCGGGAGGCGGGCCCGGACGGCCACAATCCGAAGGACTCCTTCATCGCGAAGCGGCGCCAAGAAGTACTCGAAGAGCATGGTGTCGATTCGGTGGCTGAACTTCCCATCAATTTCGACGGCATCGCCATGCAGCTCGACGAAGAGTTTGCAAACCAAATTTGGGACGAGCACCACGGAAAGCTTGAGGCGCGCATGGCGCAGCAGTCTAAGCTCGGGAGTTGGGGGGCAGTGATCAATCCATTTCAATCGGTGGATCACGTCTCGATGACCATCGCAGGGACTGATCTCCTGCACGATCTGTCCTTTCTGCATCAAGCCGAGTCGTATCGTCGTGTTCTGATTGGTCAGCTGAACCATGAGCATGCGTATGGGGGGTCGAAGACGGGCGATCGCACCTTCAAGGCGACGCCAGAGTTCTACGCGAGTCTGGAGCCGTTCCAGTATGCGGCCCCCGGCCTTGCGACGGCCTTGCGTCACCGCCTTGGAGAGATCCTTGCGTTGGTGGTGTGGCTTCTGTTGATGATGATGGCGCTCGTTCGCGGTGGTGCTCGTTTAGAGCGCGGGGATCTTTCATGCTGAGGCTTATACCGATCGCGCTGCAGTTCGAACGGGTGCGTCTGGTTCGCAATCGAGTGGGGATGTTGGCATTGCTGGGCTATTTCGCCATCGGGTCGCTCTCGTTGTTCTTGGGCGATCGGTATGCGTCGGAGTGGCGCGCGGCCATCGACGGGGCCGAGACGGCAGAACAAGCGACCATCGAAGAAGCCCGCGAATACATTGCAACCGGCAAGGGTCCTGCAGACCGTCCGTGGGTCGATATGTCGGAGCCCATGTGGCAGGATCACTATGCGGGCACCCGTGTACTTCGGGATCCCAGTCCTCTGGTGGGCATTGCCGCTGGCGCCGTGGACCCTGCGCCAGTTGCGTTCCGAGTTCACCGTCGTGCTGACCCTTCGGCGGGTGGCGGCTATCGGATTGAGAACCCAGAACTCGTCATGGGCGCTGTGGATCTCACCTTTGTATTGGCCATCCTTTCGCCTCTCTTGCTCGGTGTTCTCGGTCTCGGCATCGGCAGCCGAGAGCGCGAGGAGCGGATTGACCGAATTATCGTCGTGCAGTCCGGTGAGGTGCGCCCGTGGCTGACGTCGCGGCTGCTGGTGGTCACGGGTGTGACCGCGGCCTGCAACGCGATCCTGTGCGGTGCGGCCGGAATCATGGGCGGTGCCAGCTTGCATGCTGCCGGGACACTGATTGGGTTTGGGGTGAGCTATGCAGCGCTGTGGGGTGGGCTGCTGGCCGCGGTCAGCGCCGTGGCGCAGTCGGTTCGTGCTCAGTCCCTCACCTATGGTGTGGTCTGGATGACCGTATGCATCGTGATGCCGACGGTCGCCGCCGAAGTCAGCTTGGGTCGCGTTCAGACCGACTTTGGGGTGTCGGAAACGCTGGACGCTCGGGGACTCAGCTATGAAGCCTACGAACTGTCCATCGAAGACATTACAACGGGAGTCTATGCACGGTACCCCGAATTGGCCGAGTTGCCGGCTGCGTCCGAGGAGGCGCTCGATTCCGGGATGCGTCGACTCGCGACCAGCGCTGTGTTGGTGGCGGCCATGGCGAAGCGGGTGGAGGCGCGTCAGGCCGAAGCGCGCGACGCTCAGCGCATCACCGATTGGGCGGCGTGGACGTCTCCTGCAGTGGCCCTCACTGTGGCGTTGGAACGCTTGGTTGGGGTCGGACCAGAGGCCGCATCAGCCTTTCAGGCCCACTCGATGGATGCCGTCGACCAACGTGTGCGGTGGATTCTCCGATCCGCGTGGAACAAGCAACCGTTGGATTCATCGGATTTCGAAGCGCTTGTCGGCAGTGCACCGCCGCCCTTTCGATGGGAGCCGCGGTCTGCGAGGGTGTCTCAGGTTGCGATTGGATTCTGGCTCGTCACTGCGTGGCTGTTCGCCGTGGTCGGGCTGCGGCGCGAAGAGCGGCGCATCGAAGCGTAGTCCCATCAGGAGCCGCGGCTCGCGACGGGGACCCGTGAGACGTGTTGATCAGCTGTCGCTGAAACTGATGGTGAGGGTGAAGCCCACCATGTCATCGCTGTCGCCGAGGTCGCGAAGCAGTCGCTGGTTCGACATGGGGGTCAGCGCACAGGACTCAAGGGCCTCCGGGCCGGACCCGGTGAGGGTCGATTTCAAGACTCCATGAGAACCCATCACTTCGTACGTCACCGTGCCCGCTAACCCGGGATTGGCCTCGAGAGCCTTTTTGTAGCAGCCTTCAATCGGCCGTCGAAATTTGACGTCGAGCAGGTCGGCGAGTTTGCTCGGTGTTCCCGCTTCGGGGTGGGGGCTGGTGGTGACGGTAACGCTGGGACTGTTGCCGCATCCAATCAGTGCGAGGAGCGTGGCGAATAGCATGGACACATCCGGGTGGGGGGACAGGGCGAACGCTATCACACGCTCGCCGAACGGTTGCGGATTGACCCTGAAATCGCACACCTATTCTGGACGACGTGGAGGCGTTGAAGCATTGGCGTTCGGAACCGATGAGGAACTCTGGTGTGGGAGCGAATGGAGCGATTGCGGTACACCGTGGAGCGCCGTTGAGGGAGACCGAGTGAGTGGGGTGTAGACCCCATCTTCTCACCGTACAGTCCATGGTTGTGCGACCCGACAAGGTCGCATGAGGCGCTTGAGCCCGCTCCGAACATTCAGATGATCTTGTTGACCCACTCGCACATCGATCATGCCGGTGCGCTTTCGATGATGCAGCAGGTGTGGGATGTTCCGCCAACGGGTCGGGGATGGGTCGCCATGTCACCGTGCCCGAGGTGTCCACCACAGCGACCTGCAGCATGCCTTCGGTCAGGCTTGGATGGCCGTGTTCGTCGGTGGCCGACGATTGAAACCGATACAAGCGTCCATCGGTCTCGTCTTCGGATAGGTATGCGCATCCGTACTCGGGATCGATGGTGGCGGCTTCGTGCTTGAACCGGCCGAGGCTCGGTCGTTCAATGGCTTCTACCGCGCCCCAAGGGTCGGTTTCAAACACGCGACCATTGGCGAACTCTTCGCACGAAAGCCACGTGTCCCATGGGGTGGGTCCGCCGACGCAGTTGACGTTGGTCCCCTTCAGGATCGGGTAGGCGTCGATGACGGTTCCGGTGGCGTCGAACCGGAGCGCACCCACGCCACCGGCGATGGGAAGTTCCGAGTTTGAGACGTAGACCCATTGCGCACAACTGCACGGCGAGTGGGGTGGGTATGGTTGGTCTCCATGGGCGCAGCGTAACCGGGTGACCGATCATTCGTCTCCGCCGGCGGTCGGTCCCAGCCAGTGGTTGAGCATTGATGCGACCGCATCCGTAAGCCCGTTGCTCAGGCTGAGCACCACCGTGTCGCGCGGTGCAGGGCGAACCGTGGCGGTCAGGGTGTGAAGTTCATCGCGACGGAAGACATGAAGGACGGCCTCGTCTCCCGGGCTCAGTCGCGCGATTCGATTGGGCAGAGTCGCACCCGCTTTGAGGTGGTTCATCGCGACAACTTCGTCGCCCGGTGCCACACCCGCATGCATGGCTGGACTGTCGTCGAGTACGGCACGCACCTTGGCGCCGCCGGGGCGCAGCAGGACACCAAGATCCCCACGGTTGGCCCAATCGACTTCCTTTACGGTGCCCGCTTTACCGCCTCGGTCTTTGGTGCCTTCCCGCGGGCGAAGACTGGCCTCGATTCCGGCACGGTTGAGCAACCCGGTCAGCCGGTCCCAAAGTGCATCGCCGGTGCCGTTCAGGGCTTCATCAAAGAACTCCGTCAGATCAAGATCAGTGAGTTTTGCAACGGCGGCCTGAACGCCGTCCTCGGGGACCCCGTTCCCGGTCTCGCCGTAACGCTCATAGAGGCGCCGCATCACCGCGTCGAGGGATGTGCCGCCATCGAGCCGCAGGGTGAGGTCGAGGGCAAACGCGACCATGCAGCCTTTGGAGTAGTAGCTCACGATGGCATTGGGGGCGTCTTCGTCTTGTTGGTAGAACTTGGTCCATGCATCGAAACTGCTGTCGGTAACGGATTGCACGTGACGGCCGGGGCGTCGCATGACGTCGGTGAGCTTTCGGCCCATGAGTTCCAGCCAGCTGGCGCGGTCGATCAGGCCACACCGCACCAGAGCGAGCGGCTCGTAGTAGGAGGTGAAGCCTTCGAAGGCCCACAACAAGGTGGTGTACGATTCGTGGGTCAGGTCAAAGGGGGTGAATCGCTCGGGCTTGATTCGTTTGACGTTCCACAGGTGGAAGTACTCGTGAGACGATAGGGCGAGCAGTGTCCGGTAGCCGTCGGTGATTTTGGCTTCACCCGTTCGGGGCAGGTCATCGCGGCTGCAAATCAGGCTCGTGCTTGTTCGGTGCTCGAGTCCGCCGTAGCCGCTGCCCACCACCATGATCTGAAACAGGTACCGGTCGAGGTCGCTGGGGGTGCCCATCCGGTCGAGATGCTCTTCGCAGATGATCTTCAGATCGGCGCACAGGCGGTCGAGATCGACGTCGAACACGCCGGTGAGGGCAACTTCGTGGGGAATGCCCCCCGCCTCAAAACGAGCATGAACGAAGGTACCCATCTCAACCGGACAGTCGATCAGTTCATCGTAGTCGCAGGCTTCGAAGTCCCCAAATTCGAGCGCGTCACCGGTGACGCGGGGGAGGGTTGTCGCAACCCGCCAGTCGGCAAATTGCGAATCCTTGGGCGGAGCGAGAACCACGGCGCAGGGCGCGGTGTCTGCACCGTGCACTTTGAGAAACACAGAAGTGCCGTTGAAGTAGCCGTGGGTTGCATCGAGGTGGGCTTTACGGACCGACAGGTCCCACGCGTGGACACTGTACCGAACTTGAATGGCTTCCGATGTGGGAGCCAGAACCCAAGTCTGCTTGTCGCGTTTGGCGACGTTCAGGGGCTGGCCGCCAGAGGTCGCATCGAGGTAGACCACGTGCTTGGCGAAGTCGCGAATCATGTAGGAGCCGGGGATCCAGGCCGGCAGAGATACCACCTGCCCGTCGGGAGACGGTGATGCGATGTCGAGCACCACGTCAAACTTGTGCGCGGTGGGTCGCGGGGTGACGGTGTAGCGAACGTGCATCGGGCCTCCAGCCAATCGGAATCATACTACGGGGCTTGGATGCTGGGCGGCTTGCTGTTCATAAACGGACACGCGAGTCGCCGATATCGACGAAGCATTGCGAATCGGTGTGGTGGCGGACGGATTCGCCGTGCCTCAATCGGACTAATAATGATTCGGAGGCGATGTTTTCTCAGGAGGGTTGAGGGGACTGCTCGTAAACACCGCGGGGTTGCCATCTCCGTCCGAATCGCATCGGGCCACCGCCCAAAAGGTGTCGGGTGCGGGCACCGTCACGTTGTACTGGCATCGAACCGGTGATTCGGGCTTCCAGCCGAGGCGTTCCCAAGCATCGAGGTGCTCAGAGTCAAACGGTGTCGGAGACGTTCCCGGTGG
>DEBL01000364.1 GCA_002348535.1 Deltaproteobacteria bacterium UBA2957
CGCCACGGTTGGCGGTGGGTTTAAAAATGAGGCCTCTCACTCGGGGGCATGGGTCGCCGGCAGCTATACGGACTCAACCGGTCTCTACACCGTCGACTTCTAAATGGTTAAGGGGCCGTATGGATGACATGCTGGCTCAGGCCCAAGAATGGGTCGATTCCGACCCCGATCCCGTGACCAAGACTGCCGGACAGGCCATCATCGATGGCGGCGATCCCGAAGCCCTATCGGAGCACTTCGGCCGTCGACTGGCATTTGGGACGGCTGGGATGCGAGGGCGGCTCGGCCCTGGTCCCAATCGTATGAATCGCGCGCTTGTGCGGCGTGTCGCGGCGGCGCTCGGGAACTACTTGATGAACCGTGTCGAGGAGCCAACGATCCAAGCCATCGTTATCGGTTTCGACGGCCGGAAGGGATCGCGACCATTCGCCACGGACACCGCGAGGATTCTCATTGACCAAGGCTTCAAGGTGTATGCCTTCGATGAGGTGTGCGCCACCCCACAACTGGCCCATGCCATCACCTGCCTCAATGCCGTAGCGGGGGTGATGGTGACCGCAAGCCACAACCCTCCTGAAGACAACGGCTACAAAGTGTATTGGAGCAATGGAGCCCAGATCATTCCACCCCACGATGCGGGAATCAGTGCAGCATTGGATGCGATTGATGGATGCCCGAAGCCCACGACTACACTCACCCCGAGTGCCATTCCAGGCGCGGTCTGGTCGGACTACATCGACCGCGTTCTCGCGCTACGGGTCCGACCATCGACCGGGGTTCGGGCGGTCTACACGGCGATGCACGGAGTGGGATGGATACCGCTTCACGCCATCCTGAGCGCTGCGGGACACACCGACATCCATGCGGTACCCGAGCAACGTGATCCAAATGGAGACTTTCCAACTGTTCGATTTCCCAATCCCGAGGAGCCCGGAGCACTCGATCTCGCCATCGAGCACGCTCAATCCGTGGGGGCTGACCTCATTGTGGCCAACGACCCCGACGCGGACCGCCTCGCAGTGGCGCTCCAAAACAGCGACGGACTATGGGTTCGCCTTTCTGGGAATCAAGTCGGATCGCTGCTGGCCGAGGAACTCTTGGCACACGGGTCGGTTGACCCGAGACGACTCGTGGCCACAACCATTGTCTCCACAATCCTCCTGAAGAAGATTGCAGCGCATCACGGTGCTGTCTGCGGTGAGACCTTGACCGGCTTCAAGTGGCTGGCCAACCTCGCGTTGGCGCATGATGGGCCGTTCGTCTTGGGTTTTGAAGAAGCCCTTGGCTACAGCATTGGCGACGTAGTCCGCGACAAAGATGGTTTGTCGGCGACTCTCCTGTTGCTCGACCTCGCATCAAATTTGAAAACCCGTGGCCTTACATTGTGGGACGCGCTGGAACGACTTGATGCGCGCCACGGAGCCCACCGTAGCGAACAACTCGCCATCAAGCTCGATGGCGAAACTGGAGCCCGTGCCATCGAGGGAGTCATGAGACTCCTGAGGACCCAACCCCCCTCGGAGTTGGCTGGCAGCGCCGTGACCTACATGCGCGACCTGAGCACCGGTGTCGGTATGGATTGTCGAACCGGCGCCTCTACACCCGTGATGCTGCCCAAGAGCAATGTCATGGAGTTTACATTGGATGACGGCACACGAATTCTCGCGAGGCCGTCGGGCACCGAACCGAAAATTAAATTCTATGTCGAAGCCGTGGCGTCAACCGGCCTACAGGCGGAGAAGCGCGCGTCTGAGGTTGTTGTTGCGGTCCGCCGATACGCCCGGCTGTAGCGCTACTGGCTGAAGTCGTTCACTGCACCCATCCACTCTTCATGACTGATGGTGCGGTCGCGCACTTCTTTGTTGGCCTCATCAATGTCAACAAGATCAATGACCAGCAAAGCCGCCAGCTGTGAGATGAGTCCCTTGTGCTCCGTATCCTCCGCGAGTTTGCTTTCCGTCTGGGACTTCAGCCGATCAAATCCCACGGACTCTTCGCCTCCGCTGACCTCGGCGAAGAGTTCGTTCGCTTTCGCCTGAATCTCCGCACTGCCTGCGCCCGGACCCAACTCACCCACCATGTGGGACTTCAGTTCCTCGACCATGGTCTGAAACTCGACCCAATCAACGTTGCCGTCCTTGTTGGCGTCGAGGGTCTCCATGACCTTGTCAGCAACACCGCCAATTTTGGCGCTCCGGAACCACTCACCCTCGGCGAACTTGAGTTCGTCTTCGAGGTACCGTTTGAGGTCTTCCGTTCCGAACCCCACGCCCGCTGGCTCCGTGTTGCTCTCGGACACACCTGCGATGCGGTTGAACGCTCGGCCGAGATTACCGGAGATTTTCAGCAGGCGCTGACGTTCTTCGTTGCTCACCTCATCCAGCGACACCGAATCAGCGGAATCGCTGGAAGTCGATGAGTCGGAGGTTTGCCCGGTGTTTCGTCGCCCGTAATCTGACATGAACTAACCATAGGCACACAACCTCAGGCTGTACACCCCCGACCCCAAATTATCTGTCCAGTGGGCCCATTTTTATGTCCGTTGGCCTCCGAATCCCACACGCACGCCTCGCTGTTGCCATCCGACATTGCGAAAACCCTTGCTGCAATGATTGAAAGCGGTGACGGATACCCATGCAATTTGACCCACCGTTGGTTCGGGGCATTCTCGTCCGTCGCTACAAGCGGTTCTTGGCGGATGTGGTGTTGCCGGACGGCCAAGAGATCACCGCCCACTGCCCCAATCCGGGCTCAATGAAGACCTGTGCAGAGCCCGGATGGGTGGCCTGGGTCAGCCCAGCGAACAACCCCAAACGCAAGTTGAAGTGGACGCTCGAGATTGTCGAGTCCCCCCACACGCCGATTTTGGTGAACACGAGCCGCCCAAATCAGATTGTTCATAGCGCGATCCAGTCGGGGCACGTTCCTGAACTCGCAGGGTATTCAACGCTGCGTACCGAGGTTCGATACGGGGAGAACAGCCGGATTGACTTGCTCTGCAGCGCCCCTTCTCGCCCCGCCTGCTACGTTGAGGTCAAGAACGTGACCTACCTGTACAGCCAAGGCGTTGCAGCCTTTCCCGATGGGGTGTCCAAACGAGCGGCCAAGCACATGGTCGAGTTGGCTTCCATGGTTGAACAAGGCCATCGGGCAGTGGTCTTATTTTTAGTCTCTCGCACCGACGTCGACTGCATGAAACCTGCGGACCACATCGACGCGAAATACGGAATTGCTCTACGTGCAGCCGTTTCGACGGGTGTCGAGGCCCTCGCGTATCGACTCGAATTCACCGTAACCGGTGTCGAACTCGGTCCACGCATCGCGATTCATTTGCAGCAGACATGAGGTGGACGCGTGGTGAACTCGACACGCCCATGGGAAACCTGTGCGCAATCACCCATGACGACACCCTCATTGCGCTCAGTTGGTTGGACCGGGTGGATGCAACGGCCGAGCACCTCAAACGGCATCGCCCGGCCGCCCGTCTTGAGGTCGGCCCGGTGCCCGAAACCGTCGATTGGGCGCTCACCCAATATTTCAGTGGAGAGCCCGCTGCTCTTGACAGCCTTCGTATCGACCCTCCTGGAACCGATTTTCAGCGCGCAGTCTGGCGAGCATTACGAACCATACCGTTCGGCACAGTAATCTCCTATGCTGACCTCGCTCGGCTAATGCGCCGCCCGCGTGCGACCCGCGCAGTCGCAAACGCAAACGGTCGAAACCCAATTCCGATCGTGATCCCCTGCCATCGTGTCATCGCTTCCGACGGAAGCCTCGGTGGTTTCTCATCGGGGGTTGAGCGCAAGCAAATTCTGCTGAGCCACGAGCGCACCTTCACGGGTTGAGCAGGACCCACACCTTGCCGTTCTCTGAGGGCATGTCGCCTTGCCAGCCGCTCACCAAGAGGTCGGGCATGCCATCGCCGTTAAGGTCTCCTGCCCCCGAGACGCGATACCCGGCTGCATCACCCTCAGCCTCCCCCACCCAGCTGGCATGCGCATCCTCGAGGTGGTGGGTTCCCGTACCGTCAAGACGCCCCATGCGTATCAAATACGCCTTCCCGATATCAACCTTCCGCTCGGATGGAACTCCATATCGAAATGCCCCCACGATCAGATCATTCACACCGTCGAGATCCACGTCGCCTGCGAGTGAAGCGGAGAAGCCAGCCCAATGCTCCTCTTGTTCACCCAGAAATCCATAGCTGGCTTCTTCGAGAACTCGCGTTCCTCCAGAGCCCATATCGGCCGCCGTGGCCACGTATGCTTTTCCTGCGTTTCGAGCCTGCTCGTCGTTTCCGAACGCTCCAACCACGAGGTCTGCGAGGCCGTCCCCATCCACATCTCCCATGCCCTGGGTGCCGTAACCAAGCAGGTCTCCTCCTCCCTCGGGAAGCCAAGCTCGTTCCACATCGCCAAGCGCAAGGGTGCCGCCCCGATTGGGCAACTCTTCGGCGGTGACAATGTACAGCTTTCCGGACCCAATCTGGCCTGTTGGGCTCTCCGCATCCCCGGCCTCTTTGTTCAGAAGCGCCGCAGTCATGATGTCATCCAAGCCGTCTCCGTCCACGTCCCCCGCAGGCGCCGTGAAGTAGCCGGCTTCGTCTCCCACCTGTTCCCCTTCGAGGAAGAAGTCAGCCTCTGCCATGTTCGTACGCTGCTCTGATTCCAGCGACGACGCCAAAACCACGTAGGCCGTTCCGGTATAGTCATCGTGGCCGTAAGCGCCCATCACAATGTCATCGAGTCCGTCTCCATCCACATCACCGGCGGACGTCACACTGTGCCCCAGCATGTCCATCGACGCTTCTCCGAGGAAATGGGTGGGGGCGTCCGAAAGATCAAACCGCCCCCCCTCGCGACCCAGTTGATGCCCCGGAACCAAGAACACCTTGCCGGCGTCGACTCCCGTTTCATCGGAACGATACCCACACACCAAGAGGTCGTCTAAGCCGTCGCCGTCAACGTCTCCTGCGGTGTTGACGGAATGAGCGGTCCAGTCCCCCTCGCACGGATCTTCGCCGGACCCTTCATCTTCTTCACACGGTGGTTCACCGCCATTCTCACCGATGAGGTGCCAGTCGGCGTCAGCCAGCTCAATCTGACGCGCCGCTCCCAAGCTCGCACCGAACATCAGGTATGCCTTACCGGCATCTTCCCCGGCTTCGTCATTCCAGTACGAGCCCACCAAGAAATCTGCCCGTCCATCACCGTCGACATCGCCCGCTCGCGCGAGGTAGCCCCCCGCTCCATCACCGGGGTTTTCTCCAAGGAGCAGGTAGTCAGACTCCGATAATGACCGCTGGTCATGTTCCCATGGCTGGATCGGGGCACCCACAACCACGGAAGCTGTTCCACTCGGACCGGTTTCGATGCCGTCGGTTGGGGTCACTGTGCACGTCCACTCATCCCCTTCCCGCAGTGCCGCACCATCCACCGTAGCGCTGTCCACCTCGCTCCCCGCCGTTGAGGTCCAGGCGACCGCGTACTCAACGTCATCCCCATCGATGTCCACCGACTCCACTGCGACAGAACAGGTGAGTTCTACGCCACCCTCTCGAGGATTGGCCGGGATGACACTGAGGGCGGGCGCGGTGGGTGCTGTGTTGACGGATGCGCTGCCCGTGTCATCCGCACCCAGAACGATGGGCACACAACGTCCGGAGTCGTCCGCACCAAACCCTTCCGCACAGGGTTGCTTGGGGTCGCAACCGATCGATGCCATCAGTAGCCAAGGGATCATTCCGAGGGCACCAGAACGAGGTACGCCTTGCCCGGACCGATGGGTTCGTCGCTGTGCACATCACCCTGCCAAGCGCCAAACAGCAGGTCGCTAAGCCCGTCGCCGTTGACGTCACCTGCCGTACTGACGGTGTACCCAGCCTCGTCCAACCGTTCTTCACCAATGAATCGCACATCGGAATCCTGCAACTCCATCACTCCGTCGTCGATTGATGCGCCCATCACCAAATATGCGCGCCCCACTCGGTCACCCGCACTTCGGGCACCAATTAGAACGTCGGCACGTCCGTCCCCATCCACCTCACCGGCTGGCGCCACCGATCGCCCGGCTTGGTCTGACCAGAACTGACCTTGAAATCTCACATCGGCCGCGCTTGCCCCCTGAAGACTCGGGCCCAAGCTCGCACCCCGGATCAGGTATACAGCCCCCCGCTCCGAGTCGGTCGTGTGCGCTCCGAAGGCGATGTCATCCAGACCGTCCGCATCCACATCACCCACGCCTGCGGCTTGATACCCCATCCAGCCGCCTTCTTCTTCCGCCCAGTAGGCGTAGTCGGCGTCAGCCAATGACGTCACACTGCCGGGCGCCCCAAGAGAAGCGCCGAGGATGACATATCCCTTGCCTGCATCGAACCCACCGGCTTCATGGCGCCGGGCGCCGACCACGAGATCGTTCAACCCATCGCCATCGACGTCGTAGGCTGCACGCGCGGCATGGCCGGCCGCATTGTTCGCGGTCTCGCCGACAAACATCACCTCTTCCGTCCCCACCGTCCGCTCGAGACCAGTGGTGATGCTGGCGCCCAACACCACATACACCATCCCTGTGTTCTCTCCCGCTGATGCGTGACCGTAGGCTCCCATCACGAACTCGGGGATCCCATCGCCGTCCATATCGCCAAGGCCGCCGACCGCGTGCCCCAGCCGGTTGTCTTGGGCCTCTCCGATGAATGTGGCATCGGCATCGGCAAGAGGCCGGACCCCGGGAGTCAGGGAGTTCCCAAAAATGACATACACCCGACCGTTGTCGATCACAGGGTTGTCGTTTCGGTATCCACAGATCAAAAAGTCATCGAGCCCATCGTTGTCGATGTCTCCCGCCGGCCCCACCGCATGACCCGCCTCGTCGCCTTCCATTTCTCCAACAAAGGCAATGGGAAGGGATGCGAGTTCGACATCGCCTCCGCCCGGATCAAGATCTGCCGCACGGACGAGGTACACCTTTCCCCCGTCGATGGCGCCCTCCCCGTTGAAGTAGGCAGGAATCAGGAAATCACCCAATCCGTCGGCATCCACGTCACCGATAAAACTAAGGCTCGCGCCCGCCACGTCACCGGGGTTTTCGCCGAGAAACCGATAGTCTGCGTTGGCGAGTTCATAGGTCGATTCGTCCCACCCACTAAAGCTGCCACTGATGCGCACCGATTTTGTGGTCGTTGTGGACCAATCGTCCCCGTCAAAGGCCGATACGGCGCACGACCACTCCTCGCCCGCTTGAATGTTCTCCGCTCGGACCTCGCTCGGGTCGGGTGGCGGCTCCGGGGGAAGATCACCGGTGTCCCATGAGCCCGGCCGGTCGCCACCATCCGATGGCGGCGGCGGTCGCGCCGACCACGCTTCACCGTTCCGAAGCCACTCCATCTTGTATGTGATTCGATCTTCATCAAAGTCGCCCACACCGACCACCTCACAGCGAAGGGCATCCACTTGGGCAAACGGTGCCTCCGGGGTCAGCTTGACACCCGGTGCGGGCGGAGGCGTGTTCTGGATGATCACTGTGTTGGATGGGGTGCCCGCGCCCTCCTCGTCCAAGGGCTCAACGACCAGACTGACCGCATCACCCTTCTCAAAATATTTCCATCCATGCAGGTGGTCGGCGGTTCCTGTGGACTCGACACCGTTGACAAACCATCGGTACCGAACCGGATAGTCCCCAAACGGCAGGCCGGTATCGACACGTTCGCCGTCGATCACCACATGGGAAATGAGCGAGTCATTGGTCCGGGCATCGAGGGGCCCAATGGTGACACGCTGAATGGGGCCCCCCATAACGATGGGCACACAGCGACCGCTGTTGTCGCGGCCGAAGCCCTCCATGCACGACTCCTCTTTGGAGCAACCGGTCAGGATGGACACCATGATGGCAAGCAGCAACTTCACCCCATCAATGTAGCTGACACTCACGGAACCTCACAGTCCGGAAAGGCAACTACTTCACCACCACCCCCATGATGGGCCGCGATGCTCGCGTCCATCCAGGCGACATACGGCACACCGCGGTCGGTGTCGATCAGCGTCCCGCGGCTGCAACCCACCCCGGCAAACCCAGCTTCACTGAGGGGTGCCGAGCGCACCCAGCCGCCCTCCTCATACGGTTTTGCAACCGCAAGCGGGTTGTCCATGATCAACTTGCAGAGCGTGTCTGCATCGCTCTGGTCGCAGCCCGGTGGCCCAGCCCATGAACACATACCGTAACAATACAACTGCTCAACCTCCGAGAAGTCCCACCGGCACGTCTCCGGGTCAATGTCGATCTCGGTAAACGGGCTCACGGGTGGGTCGACCTCTTCGCCGGCCTGCAGAATGCCATCTCCGCACCCCGGAGGCGGACTGTCCAGCTCAGCGCTCACGACGGCCGTTTCTCCAGCTTCTTCATCGTCCCATACGGTGACCGCACACGCCCACAACTCGCCGGGTACGGTGTCAACTGCCGGAACGGTGTCGCCTGTCCAATCGTCGGTCAACGGCCCGGTCCATGCCATTCCTGTGTCTCCAATCTCAACGTCTGGATAGGGATAGGCATCTCGTTCCCACTCCACGCTGTAGTAGAGAGGGTCTCCGTCGGCATCGAAGCCTGGCTCTCGAACACGGCACCACACGTCATCTCGCCCGCCGACGGGCGATTCCGGCACCAACTCGATCTCGGGTGCTGTCGGCGGCGAGTTCTGTACCCACACCGGATCTGCATCCACCCATCCACCAGCTGATTCATCATCCATCGGCATCATGGACAGCCCCACAAGCTGGTGCTTGTCGAACCAGACTCCCCCGTCGAGCGTGCCCGAATCACCGCCAACGACCGCCTCATCGACGGTCCACACATGCGCAAACGCTACGTCGTCTCCATCGGCATCGAGCACCGTAACGATCGGAGTCGCCACCGCATCGGTGGTCAGGGGATCCGGTCCAATTTCAACGCGATCAATCACCGGGGGTGTATTGATCACCGCTCGCGTGGCGATTCCCGGAGCGCCTTCTCCAAGGCCATCGGATGCGTACACACGCACCTCCCACAGGTGCCCTTTGGCCGTCTGGTCCGATTCGAGTGTGCCCGACTCGGCCCGCACCTCACCCCCTTGATACCACTCAAACC
>DEBL01000365.1 GCA_002348535.1 Deltaproteobacteria bacterium UBA2957
GTGGACTGGCTTCGCGACGACTCCACCGTTGTGGTCGTGTATGTGACCGATGAAGGAGACCAGTCCGAGCGGATCGTGGGCGGACTGTTCGCAGGATCCGGCGACGACGACCCGCAGGTGTACCTCGATGCCTTCGACGAGTTCGACCGGCCCATTCGCTTCGCCGCGATTGGACCCGATATCGGTTGCGAGAGCGGCACCAACTGCAACATCGAATGCAACACTGGGGGCTCAAGCATCAACGGCGTCAAGCGCCTCAAGACCATCGCGGAGTCGACGGGCGGCTTCTACAACGCCATCACGACCGGGGAGGGCAACGACTGCGAACAGTCCAACTTTGCCGTGCATCTCAACGACCTCGGCAAACTGTTGATTAACCTGCAGACGGCTTTTGAATTGCAGTCCATTCCGGATGAAACCACCATCCGAGCCTACATTGATGACGAAGAAATCGAAAAAGCCTCGCTTCCAGACCCAGAAGAAAACGCCGAAGCCGGCGTGAACGACTCGACACCCCCCACGTTCACCAGCGGTTGGTCTTACGACCCCGGCCAGAATGCGGTCGTGTTCTGGGGCTCATCCATTCCTGACTTCAACCAAAATGTGCGGATTTATTACCGTCCTGTTGACGGCAAGCCCCGCGATCTCCCCTTTTAGGCCGCACCCATGAAACAAGCACTCTGTACCCTTGTTGCCCTCCTGACCCTAAGCTTTGGCCACCCAGCCCTCGCTCAGTCCCCTGTGGATGTCGGCGTCATCAAGGACAATGACATTAAAATCGTCCAAAAGCTGCTGTATCCAAAAGCAGGCCGGACCGAAATCGGTGGGCATCTCGCCGTGATGCCCTTCGACGCCTTCACCTTCACACCCGCCGCGGCACTCACCTTCGCCAAGCACAACCGCGAAGACCTTGGCTTCGAGGGCATCCTGATGGGCGGATACAGCCTGAAGAATGCTCGCTACACTGAGCTTGAAGGACCCGCTTACGGCGTGTCACCCGATGCATATCGCTTCCTTGGAAGTGTCATGTTCGATACCCAGTACTCGCCGATCTACGCAAAAATGAATGTTGCGGGTCAGCGGATCTTCCACCACGACATCTTCTTTACGGGCGGGCTCGGCGTGACCTTTGAGCAAGCAATTCAGCCAGACAACTCCCTTGCGGTGGCCCCCACACTCGGCCTCGGAGTCGGCGCGCGCATATTCACCGGAAACGGCTACACGTTCCGGATACAGCTTCGCGACGACATTCTTCGGGAGAAACGCGCCAAAACTGCCGACACCCAAGCTTGGTTCATCAAGCAGAATGTGAGTGTTGTGATTGGCATGAGCAAGCTGAGCAAATGATGGGTACCTTCTCTTTACTGTTATCGCTGTGCACCGGCCTTGCGCTTGCGGGTCCCTCCATGGAAGAACGCGACAGGGCCTTTGGCGATGCAAACACCATGGCGATGGACGGAAACCTCGCGGGAGCCGCGGACGCGGTCGTGGCCGTGATTCAGGACCCGCAATGGTCCGTGTTTGATGGCGAGGCGCATGCCCGTCTGGCGACGATGCTCACCAACTTTGAGTTGCCCTACTCTGCCTTGATCGCCTACTCCAAGGCTCTCGAGGCCGACCCCGAAGGCGTGGGTTCGGAAGCCAACAAGGCCGTCGCCCTTGCCGACGCCGTGGGCGACCAAGCCATCTTGGAGCCGGTCTTTGCGACCAACCTCGGCCTCGATGTGGACGATGCCACCCGCAGTCGGATGGCCTACCTCGCGGCGAGAGAGAACCACCGCGCTGGGAACCTTGCAACCGCAGCCGCAATGCTGAAGTTGGTGAAGCCCAACGATCCCTACTATCCGGAAGCAAAGGCTTTAGAAGGCGTCATCCTGTCCCTTCAAGACCGGCACGGTGACGCGCTCGCGCCCCTGCAGATCGCTTTGGCAGTCGGCGCTCGAGCAAAGCGCGAGGGCGTGTTCAAGAGCGTGGTCAATATGAACCTCGCTCGGGCCTACTACGCTGCAGAAAACTTTGCGCAAGCCTCGTACTACTGGGGCCAGATTGAGCGCGGAGATCCCAAGTGGCTGGATGCGCAATTCGAACGGGCATGGGCACACTTCCGGCTCGAAGACATCAATGGAACCTTGGGCTACCTCAACAACCATGTGTCGCCCTATTTCAGCGACCGGTATTACCCCGAAGCGGCCATGCTGCGACTGTATTCGCTGTTTCTACTGTGCAAGTTTCCCGACGCATCTGAGCAACTGGAGTTGTTTCAACAACAATACCGGCCTCAGCACGTGAGCCTGATGGCCGCCGCGTCGCTTTCCCCGACTCAACTATTCGACGCCATCCGCCGCCACATGGAGAGCGGAGACTCCGACCTTCCGCCCTTCGTCACTGCCGAGTTCGAGTATGAAGACCGCATGCGCGACAGCATCAATGCCGTTGCGAGCGCAGAAGATGAACTGAGCCGCCTCCGCAATGTGGACGCGAATGTGTTCGCGCAGGTCGCCACCGAGTGGGTCCGTGAGCGGCGTGCCTCCATCGTCAAGAAGGAGGGACAAAGGATTCTCGCTCGGATTAAGAGCATGGAGGCCGAACTCGCTGAACTTCTCTCCAACTCAGACGTCACCAAGTTGGACCTCATGCAAATGGAGGCCCGCCTGTACGAGCGCGCGAGCTTCACGGGCAAACTTCCCGAATCGAAGAGACGGGTAAAACGCAAGCTTCGAGCCAAAAGCAGCGAACGGCTCTGGGATTGGCAAGGTGAATACTGGGCCGATGAGGTTGGCTATTACAAAATTGACACCAAGCCTGAGTGCCCCGAGAACATGAGGCAAGGCGGTTAATCGTCTGCCTGCGTCTCATCCTCTTCGTTGTGACGAAGACTGAGCCTGCCCATTTGTGCCGCTGCTGCGAACATATCATCCATGCTTCCCGCTGCTGCGCTCGGCATCGAGCGTGACCGGGGAGGCGGTTGCCGATCGGGCGGTGGCTCTGGACTGGTGACTTCCGCCAACGCTGCGGTCTGCGTCACGACAGGGGCCGACGTGACCGCCCTTGGCTTCATGCGAAAGCGACCGGCTTCACTCCGCGACTTGCGAGAATCGTAGACGTGGTGCGGAGGTTGCTGGGTCTTCTTTTTGGCGACAACGGCATCGCTGGCATCGGGCCGTAGGGGCACGGCGACCGCGCTCGATGCACCGTGGGCATTTTCACTGGGTGTTGCCCTCACCCACTTTCCGCGGGCCGCCTCAGCCGCCCGCATTCGCTCTACAACGGCCTCGGCGCGCGCAGCTTCGGCCGCTTTTTTTGCATCCAATTGCTCGGCAGGTGGTGCAGGCTTCTTGGGCGCGACGGGGGCGGGCTTTGGCTTTGGCGGCACGGTCGGTCGGGGCGCGGAACGGGCCCGTTCTGCAAGACTCTTTTTCTTTTCCTTCGGGGGACGAGGCTTGAGATGGGGAGCAGGCTCCCTTCGTTTTTCGCCCAACCGAAGGCTGACCGGGCCCAGCCCAATCGGCGTAGAGTCGGGGCGGGCATCCGGATCCCATGGGTCGGGCACTCGATACTGTTTGTACAACCGGTCGGAAACGGCCACTCTCGGTCGCGACCACGCCCGGTGTCCGATGCGATCTTGCACGCGTTCGCCGCACACACCGCGAATCGCCAAGTCACCAATGATGTCCCGCGCCTTCTGGTTCGACACCGAGTGCTCCTTTACAGCTACGATAGTGCACACTGCTCCCCACGGAGACAAGTCTCAATGTTGAATGATTTTGGAATCTACGTGCACTCACCTTGGTGCAAGACACGATGTCCGTACTGTGCGTTCAATGTCTACGTGGACAAAGAGGCCGACTACGACGCTTGGATCCGAAGCGTACAACGGGCATGGGCCATTGAAGCACCGCACTTCGAAGGCACCGCGCACAGTGTCTACTTCGGCGGAGGAACGCCATCGCTTACACCCACTTCCGTGATTCGGCGTTTGATCGAGGCGTTGCCCATCGGTTCCGATGGAGAGATCACACTCGAGACCAACCCCGGAACCATCCAACCCGACGGCCTTCGCGCGATGGTCGATGCCGGAGTCAATCGTTTGAGCCTCGGCATTCAGACATTCAATGCGGCGCATGCAAAGCGGCTCGGCCGAGGTCATACCATCGAGCATGCCAACCAACTGGTCCGCCTCGCGAACTCTCTGGGCTTTCGAAGTTGGTCGATGGACCTGATGTTTGCGCTGCCCGATCAAACGGAAGCTGAACTGGCTGCAGATTTGGACCGCATCATTGAAGTCTCTCCGCCCCATATTTCACTTTATGGCCTAACCATTGAGCCGAACACACCCTTCGACCGCGCGCATCGAAGAGGAACAATTACCACCCCCGATGCTGACGTATGGAGACGCATGTACGACCGCATTGTGGGCACACTCGAGTCATCAGGCTGGGAGCGCTACGAGGTATCAAACTTTGCCCGACCGGGTCATCGCGCGGTCCACAACGAAGCCGTTTGGC
>DEBL01000081.1 GCA_002348535.1 Deltaproteobacteria bacterium UBA2957
GGTGCCGTGGCGGCCGGCGCGGGTGGGGGAGTTTTGGCCGCGGGCGCTGGTTTTGGTTCGGGAGCGCTTGGAGCCGGAGGAGCGGTCTTTTTTGGGGCTGAGCCAGCGGTGGCATCGGTGTCGATGTCGACAAGTGGCGTATGCACAGCCACAATGTCACCGGGATTTCCGTGAAGGGCTTTCACGACACCAGCCTTCGGGGAGCTGATCTCCACATTGGCCTTGTCGGTCATGACTTCGCACAGGGGCTGGTCAACGTCCACGAACTCGCCCACGCCGGCCAGCCATTGAACGATCTCACCTTCTACAACACCCTCTCCAATTTCAGGGAGCTCAAATACGTACATCAGTCACGCCTTTTTAGTAGTGGACGGCCGCGCGGGCCTCGGTGGTAATGGACTCGGGAGTCGCGTCTACGGTTGCGGGGGGGCTCTCGAGTCGAAGAAATGCAGCCTTCACGGCTTGGTTCAAGATGGCGGTATTTGCGCCCACCAAGAGCAATCGTCCGGTTTTGTTCACCGAGACGGAGAGTGTGTCGATATCGACGGGAGCCAGACTCCGTAAGTCGATGATTTCAGCGGAAATACCCTCGCGTTCTAAGGTTCGCGCAGCGGTCTGAGCGGCATCGACGCCCACGCCCCACGCCGCGATGGTTACATGGTCGCCTTCCGCGATGCACCGAGCCTCGCCAATGGCGGGTACGCCGGCTTGACCTCCCGAAGCTCCAAGTACCGATGTGGGCTCCAACACCACAGTGACGCCGGTCTGTTCGATGGCCGCCTGCATCAAGGGTGCCGCATCGGCTGCGTCGGAAGGACAAAGAACCTTGATGTGCGGCATGGCATCGAGCATTCGCAAGGTGTGCTCAGATGGCGCATGGATCGGGACCCGAAGTACCATCGTGGCGGCGAACTCTCCGTTCAGGGCAGCGCTTTCTTGTCCAAGTTGCTGAAGCGCTCCCCACACGGCCGAAGAGCCACTGAGTTCAACGACGGGTATTTTGCCTGCGAGAGCGAGCCCGATGGCAAAGCCAACCAACGTCGCATCGGCGGCTGGGAGCAAGTGGCAGCGGTCCGGGTAGGCCGAAAGAAGTGAACTCCCAGCGGCGCTGAGGGGAAGCGCTTCTCCGACGATGTGCACGGCATCCGATTTGCTCATCGACTCGGCGAGCGCTGCTGCAATGTGAGAGGCTCCATTCATTCGTCGGTCTCCTAGTTGGCCATCCGGTCCTTGAGATGTTGACGGATGAAGAACTCGCCTGCCTTGTACGAACTCCGAACCAGCGGGCCCGACGCGACGTAGCGGAATCCGAGACCCTCGCCCAACTCGCGGTATCGTTCAAACTGTTCGGGGGTCACGAATTCTTGAACTTTCAGGTGCATTCCGCTGGGTTGCAGGTACTGACCGACTGTAAGAAAGTCACAGCCCACTGCGCGGAGGTCTGCCATGGCTTCGAGCACTTCGTGTTCGGTCTCGCCGATGCCGACCATGATGCTCGACTTGGTGGCCATGTTGGGTCTTGATTCCTTGATCGACTGGAGAACGTCTAAACTCTGACGGTAGCCGGCCCTGCGGTCGCGCACACGGGAGGTGAGCCGTTCAACGGTTTCGATGTTGTGAGCGATAACCTCCGGGTCGGCATCGATGACCCGCCTCACCAAGTCACGGCGGCCCTGGAAGTCCGGGATGAGGACCTCAATGAGGGTCTGTGGGCTGCTCACTCGGATCGACCGTATGCACTCAGCGAAGTGGTTGGCTCCCTGATCTTCGAGGTCGTCTCGATTGACGCTGGTGACCACCACATAGTCGAGCCCCATGGCTGCGATCGTTTGCGCGAGCTTTGCTGGCTCCCCGGTGTCGAGTGGCGGCCCGATTCGCTTGGTGTTCACAGCGCAGAACTTGCATCCACGCGTGCAGATGTCGCTCATCACCATGAAGGTCGCGGTACCGCTGCTCCAGCACTCACCGATGTTGGGGCAATGGGCCTCTTCGCAGACCGTATGAAGACCCAAGTCACGGGCTTGGTTTTTGATCCACGTGTACCGCTCGCCACCCGGCGCTTTGACCTTCAGCCATGGTGGCTTTGTTCGCTTCATTACTCAACCGCCCTACGGGCGGAACAGTAACCCAGAAGGCCAATAGAATCGATTTTTTTAATCGGTCTCGGCAGTGGGGCGCGTTGCGTCGACGTCGGTTCGGCGGTCAGCGATCCATGACTGCAGGGTGCACAGATCACCTTGCTGGTCGAGCCATTGCTTGCGTTCGCCCGAGCTAAAACCCGACATCCAATCGCAGATGTCGTCCGAGTCTGTCCAGAATGTGAAGTCATCTGAACGCGCGATGAACAACGGGTTTACGGTCCATCCATTGTCGTTCTTTCTCAGCCCTCGATCGGAGTTGACGAATGCCCGCATGGCGCCCTTAAGACGCTTCTGGAGCTTTTTTTGGCTCCACCACTTCAGCGGAGGGCTGTCTTTTGTACCGTCGTACAGTGCCGCCCAGATCAGCGGTTCTTGGTATCGACTCACGGCGTCATGAAAACCGATGTGCCGGATGGCGGACCATTCGCCGTCGACCTTGTATTTCGATCCCCAGTAAAACCCTGACCCCGGCCAGCGATACCACCCGACTCGAACATCGTCTGGGCTGCTTGGAATGTTGTTTCGAAGCATATTATGAAGCACCGCCGCGTTGTGTACATTCACGAGGAATGCGATTCGTTTATCTTCCTTCGATTCACCCCAACCGTCACTGTGCTGACCGTGTTCAGCAGCCCAAGCAAGGTAGGCGTTGAGTTCCGGTTCCGCGTCTCTGAGGGCCGTTGCATTGATGCCATCGGGTGACGCGATTCGCTTCAGTGCCGATGCCCACTGGCTTGAGGGCTCCGTGGTGGGTGGAGTCGTTCCGATCGCGACGCGGTCCGCGCAAGAAAATAGCACTGGGACGAGGGTTAGGAGGGTCATGGGCCCCTCATATTCGACTCGTCCGTCGGGGCCAGTAAAAGAGCCCCCCCCGATTCCGATTCCTCACCGCATAAGATGGAGGAGACGCTGAGACGTTACGTGTGTGGACCCGGCGGGGGGGACTGGTTCTTTCCTGGAAACGGAAGACCGCTTCCATGTATAAAAATAGGGCAGGTCGACTGGGTTCGCAAAGGAATTTTGTAAAGATTCAGCGGTTTCGAAAAATGATCGCCTTGTGAGACGTCCATCGTTATTGACCCGTCAACAGCTAAAAGTGAGGGCGTGTTGCGAACGAAGTGTTGGCGCCTGCAGCCGATCCGGTTTCGAAAAAAATCGAAGCGCCCCGTAGTGCTGGTGGCAGAAAGAGTCTGTGAGGTCTTTTACAGGCACGGGCAAATAAGCATTTAACAGCGCAAGAAGTCGGCAGATCTTCTGACTCCGAGGTCCGCTACTCCTCGGTTCCGTTCGATCCGGTGCGTGCTCGCCTGCCGATCAGCACCGCGGCGAGGGCGATCACCGAACAAACATACGGGAACAACCAACCGCCCCGACGGTAAACCGTGTTGATGCTCGCAAGTCGAATCGGTGCGACGAATGCCGCTTCTGTGAAGGGACTGGTCTCGTAGAGAATGTCGCCATGCGGTTCAACAACCCACGAAATTCCCGTGTACGCGCTGCGCAGCAAGGGTCTCCCCCACTGCACGGCTTGACCGGCGGTCAGCATGGCGTGCTGATGAGGACTCGCGGTGTCACCAAACCAGGCATCGTTGGTGATGTTTACGAGTAAGTCGACGTTCGCGAGGGGTTTCATCGCGCCGCTCAGTATTCCCTCGTAGCAGATGGGCGCGGAGTAGGTGTAGGGCCGACCATCCCTGTCGATGGCATCAAATACGGTCGGTGTCTTGCCCTTCCTAAAGTCTCCCGGCCCTTTTACGAGGTCACGCAGCCAAGGAAAAGTCTCGGATAGCGGTATGTATTCGCCGAACGGGAGGGGTACCATTTTGTCGTACCGTTTATCGACACGACCGTCTCGCGTGACGCTGTAGGCAGAGTTGTATGCGGTCCTCCACCGACTTCCATCCGTGTTTCGGCCTCGCTCGACGGTTCCGCCGCCGACCAAGAGGTGAAAGTCACCCTCGCGTGTCAGTGCCTCGAGGTAACTCTTTGGTGAATGACCCCCGAGCTTGCGGAACCGCCGTTCAGAGGTTGGAGTCAAGTGCATCGACCCCTCGGGCCACACCACGAGATCAGGGCTTTGGTCAACGATTGAGCGCGTGCGACTCACCCACGACTCGAGTTCCTGCCACACATCTTCGAGCCGTCGTTGCTCCATGGTCGTGTTCTGCTGGATGATCCCCGCTTGGATAATTCGCGAGGTTCGAAGATCAGCTTCGACGGCACCGTGGCGCCATGTCCCGAATGCAACAACACCGATGACGGCAGCGACCACTGCTCCGTACAAGCGCAGGGGCTGTTGACGGCCTTCCATGCGGCGGAAGATTCCTTCTGCGACGGTGCAGTTGCACCAGAACAGCAGAAACGTCAATCCCATTGATCCAGTCACACTGGCAAGCTGAATCAGCGCGGGAATCCGGTACTGTGTCACACCTTCGTAGTAGGGGAACAGGGCGGGACTGAGGTTCTCCATGGCCACATGCATCGCAGGGGTCAACAGCACCCATTTCCAGCCGAAGTGCTGGCGGAACCACATCGCGGTTCCCCAAGTCACGGCGTAGTACAAACCGAAGGCCAGCCCAAAAATGCCCAAAATGAACACACTCATCGGAAAATTGAGGCTGGAGAAGCGAAGAACAGTTTCGATTACCCAAAAGAAAATTGAGCACATGCCAAACCAGCCGGCGAAGTAGCCAAGCCGCACGTTTTGGCCGACAGTTCCCGGGTAAAGAGCCCACAGGAGCGGAACCCAAGAAACCCAGTGAAGCCACCACAGGTTTGCCGGTGGGGCAACCAATGCCAAGGAGCCGCCGCTGACCATGGCGGCGCCGATGCGTAGCAGTCGATGGGGGTTTGTGAGGTTCAACGAAAAACTCCGGGGCGAGGTGTAACGTGCCAACGCAGGAACGCCCGCCATGGAACCAAGGCGGGCGTTCGTTGGGGCCGAGGCACCGGAAGCAGGGCTACATCATGCCCATGCCGCCCATGCCGCCCATGCCGCCCATGCCGCCCATGCCGCCCATGCCGCCCATGCCGCCACCGGCGGGAGCTGGAGCCGCCTTTTCAGGCTTGTTGGCGATGATGGCTTCGGTGGTCAGAAGCAGGCTGGCCAC
>DEBL01000262.1 GCA_002348535.1 Deltaproteobacteria bacterium UBA2957
GGAGTGTACTGCTTCAACATTGATTGGCTTCGCGCAGTCCTTCCAACACTGAAGCCGCACGCTCACAAAAATGAGATTTATCTGACCGATGTTGTTGAGCTGGCGTCGCAGTCCGGTCGGTGCCGGGTGGTCGTGCACGCTGACTTCGATGAGGTTCAAGGTGTGAATGACCGCTGGGAGTTGGCGTGCGCTCGCCGGGTGCTTCAGACACGAATCGTAGAACAACATGGACGCAATGGTGTCGACTTCATCGATCCCAGCAGCGCCATCATTGATGCGTCTGTAGAACTCGATGCGGACGTGACGGTCGGACCCGGTGTCGTTCTGCGGGGAGCAACTCGCCTTGGCCGCGGCGTCGAGGTCGGCCCGCATTGTGAGATCAGCGACTCTGTAGTCGCGGAGGGCGCCCGGGTCCTCAGTTTCTCACTTCTCGAGTCCGCCACCGTCTCAAGCCGCGCATCGGTCGGGCCGTATGCGCGCCTGAGACCGGGGTCTTCGATCGGAGAGGGCGCGAAGGTCGGGAACTTCGTGGAAGTGAAACAGAGTCGCTTGGGCCCGGGTTCGAAAGTCAATCACCTCAGCTACATCGGCGACACGACGGTCGGGCAGGGGGCAAACGTCGGCGCAGGCACCATCACCTGCAACTACGATGGGTTCGCCAAGAGCAAGACGGAGATCGGTAACGGCGCCTTCATCGGATCGAACACGGCTTTGGTGGCCCCCGTTGTGGTCGGTGCGGGCGCCATCGTGGGCGCGGGGTCCGTCATTACCAAGGATGTTCCCGCGGCCTCCGTTGGCATTGCACGCGGTACGCAGAAGAACATCGATGGAGCCGCTGAACGGTTTCGCGCTCGCCGCGCGCGAGGGTCCAAATGAATGCCGATGCCTGTCTGGAAGGACTGAATGAAGAACAAGCTGAGGCGGTCGCGCGGGTTGACGGTCCGCTGCTAATTCTGGCGGGGGCAGGGTCGGGAAAGACGCGTGTGTTGACCCGCCGCATTGCCTACATGCTGAGCCAGGGCGTGCAGCCGTGGAACATCCTCGCCGTGACCTTCACCAATAAGGCCGCTTCAGAGATGCGTGAGCGCGTTCGCGAGTTGGTGGGTCCAGACGCGGATCGCGTCACAGTCAGCACATTTCACTCGGCGTGCGTCCGAATTCTTCGTCGAGACATTGAAGTCTTGGGGTACAAGCAGAACTTTACGATCTACGACACCGACGACACGTCGCGGTTGCTCCGAAACTTGGCAAAAGAAGCCAACATCGACGTGAAAGCCTTCCCAGTGGCCAAAATGAGGTCGGTGATCGACCAAGCTAAAGTCAAGTTGCAGGACGCTGCGGCGTATGCGGCATCCAGTCGAGCTGCAATCGGCGACCCAATGATTCGGATTTATCGCGCCTACGAGGAGCACCTCCGTGTGGCGAATGCGGTCGACTTCAATGACCTGCTGAACCTTACCGTTCGGATGTTTGATGAACATCCCGAGGTTCTAGAGCGGTACCGGGAACGCTATCGCTACATCATGGTGGACGAGTATCAAGATACAAACCTCGCCCAATACAAGCTTGTAAAATTGTTGGCTGGCCAGCATCGAAACCTCGCCGTTGTTGGCGATGATGACCAATCAATCTATGCGTTTCGTGGCGCAGACATCCGAAACATTCTCGATTTTGAGCGAGACTTTGCGGATGCCTTCGTTGTCCGTCTCGAACGAAACTATCGGTCCACGGCGCCGATTCTAAAAGCGGCCCACGGGGTGGTGCAGAACAACAAAGGCCGGATGGCGAAGGAGTTGTGGACTTCGGTCGATGAAGGCGAAAAGGTCGAATTGATGATTGCGGCAGACGACACCGAAGAAGCCGGTCGCGTGCTGCGTCAGGTCCAACGCTTGCGAGGTGAAGGCTACCGGTACCGCGACTTCGCCATCATTTACCGAACCAATGCGGCCTCGCGTCCCTTCGAGCAAGCCTTCGTACGCGCACGGGTGCCCCACATTCTCGTGGGGGCGCGGAAGTTCTACGAGCGCCGCGAGGTTCGGGACATGCTGGCCTACCTGAAGCTGATTCTCAATCCCACCGACAACATGGCGGTTCTCCGGGTGATCAATGTGCCGGCCAGAGGGATTGGTGCTGTTGCATTGCGTGGGATTCAAGACCAAGCGCAACGCGATGGCTCTCCACTTCTGGCCG
This sequence comes from Deltaproteobacteria bacterium UBA2957, assembly GCA_002348535.1. Classification (GTDB taxonomy): domain Bacteria; phylum Myxococcota_A; class UBA796; order UBA796; family UBA796; genus UBA796. The sequence goes on from DEBL01000262.1 coordinate 2,191, forward strand.
CCGCCTCGATTTGGGGTCAAGGCAAGGGCCGCGGTCGGAAGGGTGCGAAAGCGTTTAGTGAATTGCTCGAGTTTGCGCGCACCCAGGTCAATGCGATCTCCCCGGGCGAGCTAGTGTTGCTCATCGCAGAAAAAAGCGGGTACTTGGAGACATTGCGTGCGGAGGACACCCCGGAAGCGCAGGCACGCCTCGAGAACATCAATGAACTCTCTCGTGCGGTTGAAGACGATGTGCTCGAAGACGGCGAGTTGCATCCACTGGATCGACTGCAAGCCTTCATTGATCGAGCCAGCCTCTCGGGTCAATCCGATGAGTTGCCGGAGGGATTTGATGATGAGGGGGCCGTGACACTCCTCACAGCGCACCTCGCAAAGGGGCTCGAATACCCGGTCGTGTTCTGCGTGGGCATGGTCGAGGGCGGGTTTCCCCATCATCGAGCTCGTGAGCTCGAGAAGGACCTCGAAGAAGAACGGCGTCTTGTGTATGTGGCATTCACGCGTGCCATGAAGCGGCTGTACTTGACCCGCGCGCGCCGTCGACTCGTGATGGGAATGGGGTTTCAAACCGCAGAGCCAAGTCGGTTTTTGGCGGAAATTCCAGACGATGTTCTCGGCGGTGATCGGGAGCCTGCACGACCATCATGGGCGACTCAGACGGGGTTTTCAACCTCTCGCTTCCCCTCGCCAACGCGACGACGCCCCGCGGCTCCCGCCGAACGCCCGGCGGATTTGCGTACCTTTACACCCGAAGATCCCTCCGAGTTTCAGCCCGGAACTCGGGTGATGCACCCCAGCTTCGGATTGGGCGAAATCAGCCGAGTGGAAGGAGCACAGCAGAACCTGAAGCTCCATATTCGTTTTGACCGGCATGGAGCGAAGTCCGTGTATGCCCGGTTTGCCAAGTTAGAGGTTGTCTTGAACTGAAAGCCCGCGCGCGGTTGCGCGTTGCGAGCGTGTCAGAACCGATGGTAGCTTGTCTCGTCGGTTCAGCCCGGAGAATCCCAAACCCATGGTCGTCACCTGCGAACATTGCGGAGCCCGATATCGGCTCGACAAGGACCGTATCCAAGGCCGTGGCGCGCGGATCACCTGCCCGGGCTGCAGTCACGTGTTTGTGGTGTACCAAGAAGAAGAACAGGAAGCGGCTGCGCCGGCCGTTGATCGGCCCACCGATGTTCATGCACTCGACTTCAAGTCAGTGGGCATTTCAACGTGGAAGGTCAAGACTGGTATTGGCCTCGTCTATGACTTTTCGGACTACAAAACGCTGCGTCGATACCTCAAAGAGGGTCGGGTAAGCGATACCGATGGTCTGAGCCATAACGGCTCCGAGTGGACGGTCATCAACACCATTGGCGACCTTGAGGCGCATTTTATTGACACCTACGTCGCCGCTCGCGCTGCGGTGAACGGTTCGGCGCCTGACGCCGCAGCACCGGAAACCGGACAGCATCCGCCGTTGGAAACGACGGATGGGTCTCCATCGGATGAATCCGCGGGCGCGCCGGATGATCAAGATGCGGAGGCAATCGCTTCGGACCTGCTTGGTCAGCTGGGTCTGGACGGTGATGACCCCTCTCCGGTGGCTCCGGAGCCCGTCAGCAGCGCGGATGACATTGCTGACCAACTCCTCGCGGCGGTTGAAGCGGCGGCGGAGGACGATGACGGCGGCATCGAACTGGACATGGACTCACTCCTGCAGCAGGCCTCTCAGTCGGTCGCCTCGCAAGCACCCGCTGCAGCCCGCCGCGGTTCAGAGCAGAACGCGGTGGAAACGGTGGCCAAGACGGGCAGCGAAGATAAAAATCCCCACCAGTTTGTTGACCCGTTTGAGGCGCTCAAGCAATCACGTGAGGCGAAGGCGACCGGGCGGAAGCGTCGTCAGACAAAACAGAAAGCGGCCCAAGTAGCCGAGGCGAAGGAAAAACGAACCCGCTTCATCATCATCGGGGGATTGCTGGCCTGCGCTGTGGCTGCGTACATCGGCATCAGTCAGCCGGACGAGGTGGCCGTGGACAATACGGCTCAAGCTGCCAAGAAGAAAAAAGAGTCTGATGATGCGAAGCAAGCCGAGATCGAAAAGGCCGCCGCGGATGCGCGCAGTCGCATGGAAAAAGAGCTGAATGCGGCTCTCAAGGACGTGAAGACAGAAGACATGGATGCATTCTCTGTGGAAGAAGACCAACTGATTGCGAAGGTCCCCGATGAGTTTTTGAGGGGTGCGAAAGCAAAGGCGCCTTTCGCGCCGCCCGGAGCTGCTGGGTCGACGCTGGGCCTGCCTGCCCCGGGGCAACAACGCATGTCCGCGGCCGACTACATTGGGCAGGGCGATATGGCTTCGCGGTCGGGCAAGTATGAAGAGGCGGCGGGGGCGTACCGGTCTGCTTTGGAGTTGAGCCCCACCAACATGTCGATTCGCGCGAAGCTGGGCCATGCCCTCTTCAAGGACGGCAACATTGATGCGGCGGAGGTGGAGTTGCGCGCCGCACTTGCAGGTGGCGCTGTTGCCGCGCACAAATACTTGGGCCACATGGCCAGAGAGCAGGGCGATATATCGGGAGCCAACTCGCACTATCAGTCTTACCTGCGAAGCGGACCCGCCGATGCCCGGGCGATCGAAATCATGATTCAGCAGATGACCCCCTGACCCCGTGTCGTTACTTCAGAGAGTTGTTCCGTGCAGATAGTCTGCAGCCAGTGCCAAGCCGAATACGAAATTGACCCACCAGTTGCGCCGTTTGGGCGGCTGCAGAATCTGGTGTTTCGGTGCACCGCGTGTGGGGTGTCGATCCCGATTCGCGATGAAGCCTCGAACTCCACAGCGAAGGAGGCGGTCGAAAGTCCCGCGAAGTTCGTGCTTCAGCAAAACGGGAAAACGTACAACGTAAAAGATTCCGCCACCATGCAGCGATGGATTGCGGAGCGGCGCGTATCAGTGGACGATACCGTCTCGGTTGATGGGGGCTCCTACCAGCCAATCGGCGAGCTTGAAGAGTTTGGGGTGTTTTTCAAGCTCGTTTCGGATGCAGACCGCTCAACGCAAGCCACCGAAGCGTTTCGGGATCCGCCAAAGGAGACGCCAGATCGGCTCCCGAGGGATGCAGATTCAGGAGAGAACAGCATCCGCAAGACCATGAAGCCAAAGGGGAAATCATTATTTGCCCGGCCGGCTGGACTGGCGAGCGGTGGCGCGTCGGAATCGATCGGCGCGCCGGTATCGGACGCACCCGATGCGGTCTCCACACCGACGGACTTTGAAGCGATCGAACAAAGCCCAGCATCGACGGTGGAACCGAGTGCTTACGCAGACACGCTGAACGGGCTGGAGTTTGGCGCTGGAATGGCTGACGCACCGTCTGATGATGCCGAGAGTCTGTCGATGGATCCAGCTCACGATGCAGTGGCGGTCACCGTTGAAGAGTGGGAGTTGGGCGAAGCGTTGCCGGATGATTCCGGGACGGTTGATGTCCAGTCCTCGTCGGCCCAAGACGGCATCGGTATGGATTTTGATGAAGAGGATTTCTTCTCCGAAGAGCAAGCATCGCTTGCGGTGAGCTCCCTCGATGATGACGATGATGAACTGGACTGGGACCAAAAGCGTGGCAGCAACATGTTGGTGTGGTGGTTGTTGTTTCTCGGCGCGCTCGCCGGCAGCGGATACGCAGCGCTGGAGTGGCTGAACCAAGCGGATGAATCATCTGCATCGGCGGCCAGTAAAGAGGTTCCAGATGCTGAAGAGGTCGCACCGTTGACTGTGCCCACGGACGTGCAACAGGTCGAGACCGCGAGGGAGGCCCAAGAAGACCAGCCAGCGGTGCCGACCGATGCCGTCGAGGAGGTCATTCCGCCTGCCGTGAATGCGCAGACTGAAGAAGACCCGGTTCCTGAAGACAAACGCTCTCCGTCGGACGCCGCTACCGATGCGCCCGAGTCCGCCAAAACGGCACCCGTTGCGAGTGCGAAGACCAAAAAGCCTGTTCCGCCAAAGCCAAGTGCTAGCAGTGAAACGGACCGGGGATGGTCGAAAATTGATCGGGGCGATTACGAGGCCGCCCGCACGCACTTCAACGCTGCACTCGCGGCCAACGGTAGCTATGCAGACGCGCGATTCGGGCTGGCCTATGTGAACGAGAAACAGGGCCGCGTTGATGAGGCCGTGCGGCAGTATTGTCGCCTGTCGTCCAACTCCAGCGGTTCCGTCAAGAACGAAGCGGACGGGCGCCTTCGGTCACTGGATCGAACATGCCCGTGAGCAAACCCCGCATTCGGGTGGTGGCGGCCCGAATCGAGCGAGACGGTCGATTTTTAATCACGCAGCGAAACCCCCATGCTGTGCTGCCGTTATTGTGGGAGTTTCCGGGAGGGAGAGTTGAGGCGGGCGAGTCTGACCGTGATGCACTGGCGCGAGAGTTGGAGGAGAAGGTCGGAATCGTCATCGAAGTTGGCGAACTCTCGATGAGCGTCAGTCATGAGTACGACCGTTACCACCTCGACATGCATGTCTATTGCGCCACCACAGTCGATCAGCCGATCCCCAAAGAGGTCTATACCGTGCGGTGGGTCGCGCCTGCCGAGTTTGAAGCTTATGCGTTTCCGAGCGCGGACCAACAGACGGTTGATGCTCTGCTTGGTGAATAACGACGGTGGCTTCCCACCCCCTCCATGCGCTATGCTACACCCCAAGGAGACGGCATGATTTCCATTCTGACTGCGCTGACGTTGATTGCCCCGGTGCACGCCCAAGACCAAGACCAAAACTGCGGTGTCATTGACTACGTTGAGACCGAGACTGCGGACTACAACGAAAATACCGAACGCATAGAAGTGTCTGAGGTTGGAAGCGTCGTGCAACTCGAGTCGGGTTGTGAAGGCGAATGTGTGTGGACACTCAATGACCTCAACAACGGGGATGGGCAGCCTGTCGGTAAACTGGTCGCGATTGGTGACGACGGCTTGGCTGACCAGAACAACCAAGGCGAAGAAATCTTGGCAAACCGAGTGTTTTACAGAACACCGAATGATCTCAATGACTGCGATGATGTTGAGGCGGTCGTGGTGTTGGATTGCGACCGACTGAATGAAAACACCACGGGTGGGGATTCAATTCGCGTGGTGACGGAAACTCCCTACCTTGAGAAGTGTACGGTCACAGGCGGTGGCTGCATTGCCCCGCAAGGAACGGGGATCCGCGAGGCGGGAGCGTGGCTGATGCTGCCGTTGATCGCCATGCTGGTTCGTCGTCGGGAGCCCTGACCCGTCACAGCATTCGGTTGGCATTCATGGGAATTTGCGTCCGCACGCGTTGGGTTCGGCTGGCGTCGTAGGTGGCCAGACAAAACCCTTCGCCGTCACCGCACTCTGCCACCACGGTTCCCCACGGGTCGACGATCATCGAATGTCCGTAGGACAGTCGCAGACCTTTGTCGTCATGGGGACCCCATTGGGCCGGGGCCACGACCCATGCTTGATTTTCGATGGCGCGCGCGCGCAGCAGGGTGTGCCAGTGGTCCTTACCGGTCATCATGGTGAATGCAGATGGAACCGCTAAAATTTCGGCTCCTTGGTCGCACAGGGCTCGATACACTTCGGGGAATCGCAAGTCGAAGCAGATGCTCAGGCCCACCTTGCCGATCGGTGCCTCTGCAACGACAACCTCGGTTCCGCGCGCGGTGGTGTCGCTCTCGCGAAAGCACACCCCACCAGATTCGCTGAGGTCTACGTCGAACAGGTGCATTTTTCGGTACGTGGCGAGAGGCCGACCGTCGGGCCCGAACAGAAGGGATGTGTTGAAAGCATTGGTTCCATCATTGCGTTCTGCCACGGACCCCACCAGCAGCGTGATGCGGAGTTCCGCCGCGAGCTGGGCCAATCGCTGATGGGTTGGGCCATCGATCGCCTCCGCCAGTTTTATTTTTTCTGCATGCGGTCCGAGGTAGGTGGTGGCCTCCGGTGTCGCGACGAATGTTGCACCGCAGGCGGCAGCTTCTCGAACCAAGGTTTCGGTGGTTCGGAGGTTCCGCTCAATGTCGGAAGAGCCGTTGAGTTGAACCGCGGCAATGATGGGCATATCGCCTCCTTGTTATGGCCGATAAACCCTATCGCACCGGGAGCCTTTAGATGAACGGCAGGGAAGAAATGCAGACCGCTTGCGGCGCCGTACCCAAGATGACGCGTGCAGCGCAATGGGTGTAGTGCTTTACCTTGTGGTCACTGTTGGGTGCGGATGGTTTCGCCCAGACGCCCCCGACGTATTCATCTTGTCGGTGGATACTCTCCGCGTCGATCACGTTTCCGCTTACAGTGCCTCGTCGCCCGCATCGACACCCAACATCGATGCACTGGCTGCGGATGGGATCCGGTTCACGGAGGCATTTTCTCCCGTTAGCGTGACGGGTCCGGCCTTTGCATCCGTCATGACGGGACTGGATCCTGAAGGTCATGGGGTGTTCACCAATCTGTTTAGGGGGGGGATACCGTTGTCGGATCAACACGTCACATTGGCGCAATCTTTCGCGGAAGCAGGCTACCGAACGGGGGCCTTTGTCTCGGCCTTTACGCTGCGGAGGGCCCTTGGTCTCGACCGCGGATTTTCAGTCTACAACGGGGGTGAAAATCGAAACCGTGATGGCGCCGAAACTGCTGCATCGATGGGCGCTTGGCTGAGCGTCCAAGACGGTCCAATATTTGGATGGTTCCATACCTTTGACCCGCATGGGCCGCTGGCACGGCTGGCTGAGCCCTCTGAGCTGACCCAGCGTTGGGAGGAAGACACTGCGCATCTGCGCCATTTTCCTTCCTACCAGCGCATTGGGGCGATCACCCAGCACGACCTGTTCGAGTCTCTGTATGCCCGTGGCGTTGAGCGAGCAGATGCCTCCGTGGGCATGGTCGTCGATGCGCTGAAGGCGCTGGGACGGTACGACGATGCATTAATTGTGGTGCTAGCCGATCATGGAGAAGGGTTTCGTGAGCGCAGCCTTTGGTTTGATCACGGTACCTCCGCCCATGTGGAACAGACTCATGTTCCACTGGTGATCAAGCTCCCACGGAACCGGAAGGCGGGGACCACCGATGCACGACTGGTGAGTCTCGTGGATGTGGCTCCAACCGTTTTAGAAATCGCATCGCTTCGGTCAGGGGCAAGCGACGGATTTGCGCTGACCGGTACGGATCCCGTTCGGACTCTCGTTGCGAGTGAGAGTTCGCACTGCAAGGATGTCGAGGTGTTGGACTGTGTCCCCATTGGGGGTCAAGGGAAAGAACTCTCCATCCGGTCGCTGGACCTCACGGTGGTCAGTCAGAGCACGTCAGAAGGTGAGCAAGTTCATGCCTACGATCGTGAGAAAAATCCCGCGGAAATTCGTCCAACCCTCCAGCCGATACCCACGGAGATGAAGTCCGCGATGGATGCACTCCGGATGGACCGGCGTGCCCGCGACTACGGACCGATGCCGGATGCCCGCGCCGTGGATGCAACGAGTTCCAATCTTCGAGCACTTGGCTATATGGAGTAGTGACGCGGGCGGGACATCGGCGCAGACGTCGACCGTTTATTCGATGGCGTCTTCATCGCCGGGGCTCGTTGCTGGTCCCCGGCCTCGCTGTGTGCATTACTATGGCCTCGTGCCCGTTGGTTTAGGCTGGCAGCCATCGCGGGCCGTTCTGTACGGGAGCCATTCCATCATTTCGTCACTGTCATCGCTGTTTTACAAGTCGTGGGTGGTGCCTGCCATTACGGCAGTCGGGGTCGTGACTCATGCGAGCCGTTTTCGGGACCCTGGATATGGGATCGATGATGCATGGATTTCATTCCGTATTGCCCGAAACTGGGTGCGCGGCGACGGCCTGACCTTCAATCCGGGTGAGGCCCCTGTGGAGGGAATGACAAACCTTCTGTGGACCATCCTTTCTGGTGGGTGGATTGCAGTCTTCCCGTCGCAGAGCCCCATGGTCTGGGCGAGGGGGGTTGGGCTAGCATTGCTGCTGACATCCGCATGGATCACCGTCAGTCTGATCGGCAGAATTGCAATCCGAATGGGTGCCCGCCCGTGGCCGTCGCAGGCCGTCGCTGGTGCCATGATTGTGGCATCGGGATCGACGATCTACCACGCCTTGAGTGGACTGGAGACCAGCCTTTGGAGTGCGCTGTTTGTGGCGTCGCTCGCCTGTGGACTGCGTGGATACGAAGGTCGTGTATGGGGTGTGTGGGCATGCGGACTCTTGCTCGGTGCGCTCGCGATGACGCGCCCCGAGGGAGTTCTTGTCGGTGGCCTGTTGTGCGCGGCTGCAATCCAGTCTGTGGGTCGTCGATCGTGGCCGATGATTTTGATGTTTGCGGTCGCCGTTGTCGGACTCGAATGGTTCCGCTGGGCCTATTACGGTGCGCTCGTACCCAATACATTCCACGCCAAACCGCCCGATGCCATGGCTGGCTTGCAGTACGGGTGGAGCTTTCTATGCTACGGGCTTGGAGGGGTGGGTCTATTGAGCTTGGTGGCCGTCTGGAAGCACCACCCATGGACCCGTTGGTTCGTGTGTTTGACCTTGATTTTGGGTGCAGGCACGGTCTGGTCGGGCGGAGATTGGATGGCGGGCCATCGTCGCTTCACCTTGGTGACGTGGCTCATGGTGATGGGCTCCGGCATCGCTGTGGCAGCATCGTCTTCGCGGCGCGCGGGACTCATGGGTGCTGCGGGGTGCATTGTGGGGTCGCTGATGTCGGCCGTTCTTCATCCTCAAGCCGGACTGACGGAGCCCCGTGTGCTCCAAACCCTTGCGGAGCGTTCGCAGGCAGAGGGATTGCGTTCCGTCGGTTTGGTCGACATTGGATTGTTTGGCTGGATATTCGAGGGCGCAATCTATGACATGGTGGGGCTTACCGATCGCCACATCGCGAGTCAGGATGGGGTTCTCAACGAGAAGGAATGGGACGAACAGTACTTTCGATCGCACAGTCCAGCATTGATCTTGGTGCGCTCTCAGACCCCAGTCACAGACCCGCTGCAGGCGATGCCCGTGATTGGCCACCCGGATGACAAAGTGCTCCTGAGTATTCTCGACCATGGCGGGTATTATCTCCGAACGACGGCTTCATTCGGCCCGGAACGGCACATTCTCGCCTTTGCGCGAAACGATGTGGTCCTTTCGGAGTCGCGGTGGGGTGCGGCGGCCCCCAAGGATCTGCGCCAGTTGATTATTGAGTATCAGGATAGCCGGTAGCCATCGGCGTGGGGACGCGAGACCTGCGGATTACGATCCGTCTTCGGCATCAGGCTCATCAGTGGATTCGCACTCAAAGACGTGCAGCGCGAACAATCCAGAGTCGCCGGCATCATAGCCGTCGACGACCACCACGATGGATTCGCCCTCAGCAAGCTCTGTCTGCAGGGCGCTTGTGCGGCCAGCAGCGCCATCATCGTCGCAGTCCAACTCGCCGGATCCGGCGCAGGTTTCACCATCGGGTTCGTACAATCGGAGCACGGTATCAAAGCCGCTGTACAGCGTACTGAACTCCCAGCATCCCGTTGTTGGGGCGGTCCACTCGTACGCTTTGTCTGGCCCTCCCGTTTCCGAGCACGCGCCCGCGTAGTCGTCGCTTGCGTCAATCGTCGAGCCCAAGACAACGTACTCACCCGTCCCGCTGCCCAGAATGTCGTCGATGACAAGGTCAGTGCTCAGCATTTCAATCGTCAACACATACTCGCCAGATTCGTCGTCGTATGACCATGAGTCGAGCCCGATGACGAGGTCATCGTCCCTGTCGAACGCGCGGACCAACACCGAACTGGGGTACGGTCCGCCGTCGTCATCGCAGTCGAATTCTTCGAGGTCGCAAGCGGTGTGGAAGCTCAAGATGGTGTCGTAGCTGCTGCCTTCGGTTGTAAACCGGTAGCAGCCGTCTCGAGGGCTCTTCCATGTAAACAGTTGATCGACGCCGTCTTCCTCTGGGCGTGCACAGTCTGATTCGTAGAAGTCCGTCATGTCGTCTGTTGTGCCGGACGCGATGCTCTCGCCTGTGGCATCACCGAGGTCCTCAGCACCAAGGACGTCGAGATCCTCACACTCGGGTTCTTCGTCGTCGGGTGGTCCCCCGTCCCCGTCGTCTCCGGTTTCATCCGCCGGTCCTTCGTCGGCATCATCGGATGGCTCTCCGCCATCGTCCCCCGATGAGCCGTCATCCGGTGGCCCACCGTCTGGAGGTCCGCCATCTGGGGGTCCACCATCCGGAGGCCCGCCATCCGGAGGTCCGCCA
>DEBL01000238.1 GCA_002348535.1 Deltaproteobacteria bacterium UBA2957
GTTGGGTATCGGCTTGAAGCGGCAGGACCGGGCACCCAGTGGTTTGGCGGACTGGGTCAAGCGTACCGACCTTGCCATGGGCGTGGCGCTGTTGTTCTGCTTGGCCCCACTCCCTGTATTCGCTGCCGCATCAGCGCCATTGCGGTATGCCGACAACCTTCTTGGCGCGGGTGCACTCCTGATGGTGCGTGGTATGGCCAGCGTGCTGTGGATGGCGTTGCAAGCCAGTCGGATCGGTGCTCGCCCAATCGCGCACCGGATAGCGACTGCGGGTCTCGGTGCCGCGCTGTTGGGCGGCGCAATTGTCGATGCGGAACCGGCTCGGCGCGTGTTGTACCCAACGCTTGAAGAAGTGGGGTACTGGCAACTCGGGCAAGAGTTGCAAAAGCATTTTTCTCCGGGGTCAGGCGTCGCAAGCCCTGTTCGTGAGGCGCTCGTAGAAGGCAACCTGCGGTACTGTCCTCAGCGAATCTGTCCGCTTCGAGCAACCCCCGAGGCCTTTTGGGAATGCCTTGGAGTTCATGCGCGCGAGTGCGATGGATCCGATCCGGTAGGGTACGTGGTCACTACGGCAGACCTCTACGACCCCAATGCGGTCGCCCGTCGAGATATGGATCGCTGGATTGCCGACAACTGGACACCCGTAGGCGTCGTGGAGAACCCCAAGTTCAACGCGCAGATCTATGCGATTCCCCGCACCGAAATTCCAGAGTTGAAGGAGCCCGCTGGAGGGAATGGCAACGGCGGAGGTCCGGTCGGTCCTCCGAATGGTGGGGCGCCCGGTCCCGGGCAACCGCCCACGGGCGCCGACGGCCGAGCGCTTCCCGGCGCGGTTCAGCCTCCACCGGGGCAACCACCGCCCAGCCAACCGCTCCCCGGCAATCGTCCTTAAGGCCGCCGAAGGTCGAAAAGCTCGTACAGACGAGTCTCTGAAACCGGTTGTCCACCGCTCGCTTCGACCTGCTTTCGCCACGACTTGTCGCCCTTTCGAAGGATGATGAAGTCGACGGCCTGCAAACCTTGGCCCGGCCGCTTGTCGGCCAGACTTTCGTCGTAAGTGAAGGCCTCCGCGCGATTTGCAATCAACAATGACAAATGGGAATCAGTCGCCACGGCAGCATCTTCAGGGATGTGCTCGAGGAAGGTCCACTCATCGGCCACCGTGCTGGGCATCGTGAGAGACATGGAGGGCGATAAGTTGAGGAACGCCATCCAAGGTCGGGCAGCGATGACGGACACTGCAGTCACTGCAAGTGCGGTGGTCCCAATCAGCAATGGTTTGGCTCGTCTCCATCGGCTTAACCACCGGGACAGTCGACCCACAGCCTCAATGCTGGCCGCTGCGACGAACCCGACGATCGGGGCCATGTGGTGGATGTGTCCGCTCCAAGTGGTGTCGACACCGCCGTGCGCCGGCGCGGTGAGATGGAAGAATAAGGCACCAAGGCTTGGTGCGAGAGTAACGGGACTCAACACCGCAATAAACTGAATCGGCTTCAGGAATGCGCCGTAGAAGTTGTCGAGGTCCGTCCACTCACGGGTCCACACCGGTGGCCAACGAACGACCATGTCTCCCGAGTGGGACAGCATGGGGTTGTCGTACCCGCTGAAATCACGCCCGATCCACCAAATCAGGGCACCATACGCTGCAGCGATGGCAGCGCTGGTCAAGAACCATCGAACGCGAAGGCGGAGGTGGCCCGGATGAGCAAGGCCGACAAGGGCCATCATGGGAACCAACTCCTCGCGGCACATGGCCGCTGCAACGGCAAAGGCGGCGAAGCCCAGTCGTGAACCTTTTCGACACTGCCAGATGGCACCGAGGATGAAGGGGATCGATAAAATGAGGTCTTGGTAGTCTTGCAAAGCGATGGCGGCGAGGGGAGGAAAGCCCAAATAAAGAACGAGGCCAATCCATCCGCCATAGCGTTCATCGATTTCATCTCGGCCCATCCCCCATGCGGGAAATGCCCCAAGACTGAGCAAACCAATCTGGATCCTCGTAAGCCAAATGGGGTCCGGATTCAGACCATACAACCACCCCATAAAGGGAAGCCACCCCGTTCGGTGTCCCGACCACATCCACGAGTCTACGTATCCAAAGTGAATGGTTTGGGCCCACTCCCCATTTTCAGAGAAGCCCCAGAACAACTGGCAGAACACGGCGAGCGCATAGTTTTCGATGTTGTCGAAATTCAACACTTGGACGGCGGATTGATTCGCAATCGTGCAGAACCACAGCCATGCTGCGGCCAGAGGGACTACCCAATGAAGCCGAGACTTCACGGCGTCGCGCATCAGACGTCGAGGTCCTCGACAAGGTCCATCCAACTCGTGATTTCTCTGAATCGGGTGGATGGGTCCTTGCCCATTAGGTCTGTAATGACCTGCTCGGTTTCGAGCCGGTCACCCTCGGGAATCGTGACCTTCAGAAGACGTCGCTTGTCGGGTGCGAGGGTGGTCTCGTACAACGTCTTTGGCATCATCTCGCCAAGACCCTTGAATCGACTGATTTCAACCTTGTACCGCGCAGGAAGCTTCGCCAAAATCGCGTCTTTCTCGGCATCGTCGGAGGCCCAATGTGTACGGCCTCCCGCCTCCACTTTGTACAGCGGTGGCTGGGCCAAAAAGACGTATCCATCTTCAATGAGGGGGCGCAGGTATCGGTAGAAAAAGGTCAGGAGCAGGGTAGCGATGTGGTGTCCGTCGGAGTCTGCGTCCATCAAGAGAATGATCTTGTGGTACCGGAGTCGGTCGGCGTTGAAATCTTTACCGATTCCGCACCCGAGCGCGCGGACGATATCCGACAGCTCGTTGTTGTTTAGTACCTTCTTCAGCGGAGCTTGTTCTGCATTCAAGACTTTCCCACGAAGGGGAAGGATCGCTTGAGTCAGCCGGTCTCGACCTTGCTTTGCGGACCCGCCTGCACTGTCGCCTTCGACAATGAACAGTTCGCATTCGGTGGGATTGGAGTTGGAGCAGTCGGCGAGCTTACCGGGGAGATTGAGGCGTCGAGTAGTGGCGGATTTTCGACGCACTTGGTCGGTGGCTGCGCGTGAGGCTTGGCGGGCCTTGGCCGACATGACGATCCGCATCAAGATGGCATCGGCCGTTGATTTGTTGGTGTGCAACCACTGCTCCAAAATGGGCCGAACGGCGCCGTCCACTTGGCCCCGGGTCTCTGGATTGTTGAGCTTGTCTTTGGTTTGCCCTTGGAACTGCGGTTCCACCAGAAAGGTTGAACATATCGCCACGAGTCCCTCTCGGATGTCGTCAGACGATATCGAAAGGCCACGCGGAATCGAAATTTCGTGGGTGTCGATGTAGTTCCGGACCGCCTTGACCACGGCATCTTTGAGACCTTGCTCGTGCGTCCCACCGTCCCGAGTGGGGATTCCGTTTACGAAGCTTTTGAAGTACTCGCGGGGTGCGTCGGTCCATGCCAGAGCGATCTCAAGCCGGGGCCCCTGCTTGCGCTCGATGTGCAAGACTTGGTCGGTGGTCTTGCGATTTTCTCGCAGCGTTATGGTGTGTTCCAAGAAGTCGAGAACACCGCCGTCATGCTGGATCTCTGTTCGGGTTCCGGATGTATCGTCCTTGAAAATGACCTTCATTCCTTTGTTGAGGAATGCGCTCACCTCAAGGTGTTCGTAGATCAGTTCAGGGTCGAGCACGAGGTCGCCAAAAATCTCCACATCGGGCGTGAACCGGATCGATGTTCCAGAACCGCGGGCATCGCCGATGCGTTTCACTGTGTCCTTGGGTTTGCCGCGGCGGTATTCCTGAACAAATTTTCCGCCGGTCCGTGTGATCGTTGCGACCATGTCGGAGCTCAAAGCGTTGACCACCGACGAGCCCACACCATGCAGACCGCCCGATGTGATGTAGTTGTTCTGGTCGAATTTACCACCGGCATGCAGAGTCGTAAGAATCAGTTCGAGGGCCGATTTCCCGTGGGTTGGGTGGATATCGACGGGGATGCCCCGGCCGTTGTCTTGCACCGTCACCGTGCGTCCATCTTTGTGGAGGGTCACGCTAACCGTGGTGGCGTGTCCGTTGATGACTTCATCGACCGCATTGTCGACGATTTCCCAGACCAGATGATGAAGCCCTGGCGCACCCGTTCCGCCGATGTACATCCCAGGCCGCTTGCGAACCGGCTCGAGTCCTTCAAGAACAGTGATGTCGCTCGCGGTGTATCCGGACACTGAAGAACCTTTCTTGGCTTTGGAGGGAGAGGCGGATGGAGTGGAGGCGGATGAGTCCATCATGCATCACCGCCGGGTCCCAAGGGTAAGGGCAATCCTTGCTGGATGCCAGATTCATGCTTTTCAACAGCACTATTCTGCGGTGCAGAACCTCCACTTCCACCGCTTGGGCCGTCGTCGTCATCGGGCGGATCATCGTCTTCTTCGATGGTGTTGGTCAGGTCATACCGGATGGTTTTCTGGTCCCATTCCACGAATCGGCCTCGTTTGAGCACAACGGAACCGCGCCCGGCTCGGCGCCCTTCAAATTTGCTCGGGCGTACGGTTTCCTCGCGGCCCTGTGGCGTCTTGACAAGGGCTCCTTGATATTTGTGATTGGTGAGTTCAAAGGCAAGGACCCGATCGCCCTCACGCAGCTTGATGGCGATGACACCCTTTCCAGCTCCACGGATAAACTTTGCCTCGCTGACTGGGAAGGTCAGGGCTCGACCGGCTTCGGAAGCGATGCTTAGTTGCTCGGTTGTATCGGTCACATACACGGCGACAACGGCATCATCGGTGCCGTCCGGGCGCATGTATCGGCGTCCATTTTTGGTCGACACTTCAGAATGTGAGGTGAGGGCAAGGCGGATGCAGCGCCCCTTGCGGGTGACTGCGATGCAATGGGGCGGCGGCGGAGTGGGTTCTTCGCCGTCCTCGCTTGGCTCGGCTGCCTGCAGCTCGGGTTCAATCTCGGGGAGTGACCGCTCATCGTTGATGATGACACCCACGATGCGCTCTCCGTCGCCGAAGTTGAAGTGTCGCTGGACCGGCTCCCCATAGCCTGTAGTGGAAGGGATATCGTCGATTCGCAGCACGTAGGCAGAGCCTTGGTCGCCGAAGAATGTGATCGTGCTCTTCGTGATTGCCCGTCCAATCCATCCGATCTCGTCGCCTTCCCGGATGCGAATCTTATCGATGTCGGTGAAGCTCTGTTGGCGTTTGATCCACCCGTCTCGCGTCACGATTACATAGGTCTTTTCCGATACGATGTAGTCGGCTTCAGAGAAGGTGGCGGTGTCGATGACATCGTCCCCGCCGATGGCCGTGCGTCGCGGTTCTCCATAAAGCTTACGGATCTCGCTGAGTTCTTGGCTAACCACCGCCCACAACTCAGCGTCAGACGCGAGGATGGCCTCGATGCGCGCCGCCTCGGTGCGTTTCTCTTCCAACTCCTCACGGATCGCTAAGATTTCAAGCTTTGCAAGTTTGTAGAGCTTGAGTTCAAGGATGGCCTCAGTTTGAAGATCATCGAGGGTAAAACGAGCCATGAGTTGCTCGGCGGCATCACGTTTGCCTTCGGATCCTCGAATGATCCGAATGGCCTCATCGATGGCATCGAAGACAATCTCGAAGCCTTCCAAGATGTGGATGCGCTCGCGCAACTTTTCCAACTCAAACTCGAACCGTCTGCGTACAGTCTGATGACGGAACACAAGCCAAGACCAGAGCATCTTGCGCAAGTTCGCCCGCTCCGGTTGCGGCACATCGGAACCGACCACCGGCATAAGACAAGTCAGGTTGACGTTGTAGTTGACCTGGAGCGGAGTGTTCTTAAACAGATAGGCCATGCCTGCAGGGGCGTCGTTCGGTTTCCGCAGTTCAAGAACGATTCGCACCTCATCGGTGGACTCGTCGCGTACATCGACGAGTTGAGGCACCTTTCGCTCGGCGATCAAGGCACCGATCTTCTCGATTAGGGTGCCCTTGTTCACGCCGTAGGGAATCGACGTCACGATTACGTAATGCTTTCGCCCATGCTTCTCGGTGGTCCACGTGCCTTGCAGCCGAACCGAACCCGAACCTGTCTCGTAGATTTGGCTCAGCTCGGAAGTCTCATTGAGGATGACTCCACCGGTGGGGAAATCGGGACCTTTTACCTTTCGCGCCAGTCGTTTCAGCGAAATGTCGGGGTCCTCGATGAGCATAAGGCATGCGTCGATGACTGCGCGCAGATTGTGCGGTGGGATCTTGGTGGCCATGCCGACGGCGATACCCTCAGCACCGTTTACCAGCAGCTGGGGGAACTGCGCAGGCAGCACAATCGGTTCGGTGAGTTGGCCATCGTAGTTGGGCCGAAAATCAACCGTACGCTTTTTGATTTCATCCAGCAGTTCAACCGCGAGGGGTCGGAGCTTGCACTCGGTGTATCGCATCGCCGCTGCGCCATCGCCGTCCATGGAACCGAAGTTGCCTTGTCCATCAACCAGCATGTGCCGAAGCGAGAACGGCTGAGCCATTCGGACCATTGCATCGTAGATCGAAGTGTCGCCATGCGGATGGTACTTGGCCATCACCTCTCCAACCACCGCCGCGCTCTTCCGATAGCGGCCGTCGGGCAGAAGGCGCAGGTTGTGGTACATCGCATACAAGATCCGTCTCTGGACGGGTTTTAGGCCGTCGCGCACGTCGGGGAGTGCACGAGATGTGATTACGCTCATGGCGTAGTTCAGGTAGCGATGTCGGGTCGCGCTGTGCAGCGCGACGGGCTCAATTCCGCTCTGGTCGGGCGTCATGCTGATCCGGGTTCGAAGGGGGGAAGGTCGGAGAGGACAAGGGGAGGGATGAATCCCCTAACCAATTCCGGGCTCCGCGCAGGTGCCGCGGTGTTTTTCTCCCTCTGACGGTTGACTTCGGTTACTGTGCGCGAGTCTCGAGAGGAGGGTGTATGCTCAATCTTGAACAAATCCGAGCGACCTACGGCGCCGAACATGGCGTACTGACAAATGCCGACGGAAGTCACCGCGACGCCCGCGGTTCTGGCGGCAACTTGGTCACTGCAGTGGAGGCTCGCGGGGTGACGGATCTCGCGTCGTCCCTCGCGGATGGGCAGACACTGGTCCTGTCGGATCCGGGTGTGAGCCTCACGCTGACGCGTTCGGGTTCGTCGGCGCGCATGCGAGCAGCATGGGATGATGGGCCTACCTATGAAGAACGAATTGATGTCGTCGGATCCGGTGCATCCGCAGCGATGCCTGCCGACGCGTGGTCAACAAGCGCGGTGCCCTCACCGCCCGCATCCGGCCCGGTTGGTGGAACCTCACAAATGTTGTTTGCACCCGACCCCAGCAGTGCGGTGAGTGACCTTGTTTCGGCGCTGCATGATCTCTCGCAACCGCTGTATGTCACCGGCTCGGGGGTGTATGCCCGCGGTACCCTCGGGGCAGGAGAGCCGCTCACGGGTGTGGTGCCGCCTGTTGAGCCGACGCGGCTGGGCGCGCGGTCGTTCCGCGAAACTCATGGTCTCAAGGCGGCTTACGTTTCCGGTGCGATGGCGGGTGGCATTGGTTCAGCCGATATGGTGATCGCCATGGGTGCGGCAGGCCTGCTGGGGTTCTACGGTGCCGGCGGACTGCCGCTGGATGTCGTGGAACGCGACGTGGTCCGAATCAAGGAACGGCTGGGCGATACACCGGCTGGGTTCAACTTGCTCCACAATCCAATCGAGCCGAGCGTTGAGATGAAGACGGTGGAGATGTACATCAAGCACGGATGCAGAGCCGTGTCCGCCAGCGCATTCATGACGCTCACTCCAGCGATTGTACGGTATCGGCTGCATGGAATTCGCCAGCAGCCCGATGGTTCCATCCATTGTCCGAATGCCGTATTTGCAAAGGTTAGCCGAGCTGAGGTGGCCGAACCCTTCATGCGACCGGCGCCGCAAGCGTTGGTTGAGCAGTGCGTCCGCGAGGGATGGCTTTCAGCGGAACAAGCCGCGCTGGCCGCTAAGGTCCCTATGGCTCAAGACATCACTGCTGAAGCAGACTCGGGAGGTCACACCGATCGGCGTCCATTGATGGTGCTGCTTCCGACACTGCAGCGACTTCGGGCCCGTGTCATGCGGGAAGAAGGGTACGCTCAGCGAGGAGTCGAGATTCGAGTCGGTGCGGCAGGTGGAATTGGTGACCCGGAAAGTGCATATGGCGCGCTGGCAATGGGTGCGGACTACCTCCTGACGGGATCGATCAATCAGGCTGCGGTCGAGGCCGGAACGAGTCCATTGGTCAAAGAAATGGTCGCTGCGGCCGGCATGGCTGATGTTGCCACAGGGCCTGCACCGGACATGTTTGAGATAGGAGCTCACGTGCAGGTGTTGAGTCGCGGCTCGATGTACGCTCAGCGAGCTGGACGTCTGTACGACCTCTACAAGCGCTTTTCGAGCATGGATGAAATCCCAGCCAAGGATCGAGAAAAGATCGAAAAAACCATCTTTAAGCGCTCATTTGACGACGTATGGGACGGCACAAGGACGTATTGGTTGGAACGGGACCCTTCGGAAGTGGACCGGGCCGAACGCGACGGTCGCCACAAAATGGCGCTGACCTTTCGGTGGTATCTCGGCATGACGAGTCGTTGGGCGCGTCTCGGCGAGCGTGAGCGAAAGCGAGATTTCCAAGTCTGGTGCGGTCCGTCGATGGGTAGCTTTAACGATTGGGTAGGCGGCACTTGGCTCGACCCCTTGGAATCCCGTGGTGTTGTGGACATTGCTTGGGCTATGCTGAGGGGTGCGTCGGCATTGCGTCGCGTCGAGAGTGCCCGTGCGCTCGGGGTGGATGTGCCCGTTCTGGCGGCCCATCCATCGCCTGCGCGACCACAGGAGTAAGCCATGGTTCATCTTTTCTTTCTCACACTCGCATGCGGGACGAACGACGGGGCATCACCGGTCGCTCAAGCCCCTGCGGTTCAAGAAACCCCGGTTGCATACACGGTTGCATCAAACCCCAAAGCCACAGAAGGGCTGGCAACTGCCGATGCGGCAGACGGGGTGGAAGACAAGGTGGCGCGCAAATGCGCCGGTTGCGCGCTCGGCATGGACGGTGATGCCGCTCACGCCATTTCCGTCGACGGGACGACGCTTCATTTGTGTTCGTCAATGTGCAAGGAATACTACGTAAAAGATGTAGAGGGAAACCTTGCGGGCTTGGTCAACTGATTGGGCCACCTGTCCAAAGATGGAAAAAACTTGCTGACGTCTTTGACCGTTGGCCGTGGGTCGGCGACGATGCCTGTAGCCTGCAGTTGGGGAGGATAAATGCGACACAGTCATTTCGGATGTTGGATGCTAATAGTGGGTGCCGCAGGTGCCGTCGGGTGCGATGAGAAATCAGAAGATGATACCGCTCGAATCCAGCCGATCGAGCCGAACCCCACGCCCGACACGGACACGGGCCCCATCGATACCGGTCGAGACTCTGCCGAGCCAGAGCCCGATGATTCATTGGTCATTGAACTCACCGTCGGGTCCATTACGCCGGGCAACACGGACTTGGCAGAGTTTCCGGGGTTGGCCGGTGTGCCCAACGTGGACGATGACGACGAAAATGGGCAGGCCGATTGGGAGCAAGCTGGCGCGGCGGTCGGTGACAACGATTACGCGTTGGCAACGGTGGTGACCCACGGGCGTGACATTGAACTCTCGCTGAGTGGAACCGGGCTGCGAATCTACCACGGTGAGGCGT
>DEBL01000061.1 GCA_002348535.1 Deltaproteobacteria bacterium UBA2957
TGCGTTCGAAGTTCTGCAGCACTCGCTCGTGATTGGCTCGGACAATCCGACCGAGACTCGGGTCGACGAACAGGTGACTGTCGGTGTCGCCCAACCCAGCTGGAACCTCGTCTTCGAGGCGCTGGCGCTGCTCGTTCATCGCGGTTTGGAGTTGCTCGATTCGGCGCTGCCAATGCGCCACAAGCATGGAGTGAGCCGGTCGACGGATGGTTTCCGTGCGCTCCACCAACTGGGTCTCGAGGCGCAGCTCGATGTGGTTGCCTTGAAACTGGGCTCGGAACCCGTTTTCGACCCCCGAACGACTGGCTCGCCTGCGGTCACGCAGGTTTCCTTCGTCGTCCATCAGGTTGATGACGAGCTCTTCCTCAGCGTCCAGTCGCTCGTAGTCTGCGGCTCGAATGCGTGTCGCCGTCATTTGGTTGTCGGTCTGAAGGATTCGGTAAAACTCACCATCAATCAGCAACGGCCGACGCTCGGTGATGACATGCTGTACCTCGGTCTCAGACCGAATCTCCGCGTCCAACTCATCGGCTTCGCGCTTGAGGGCACTGATGCCGGTCGCCAGCGAGTAGCCGTGCCGGTGAATGCTGTCTTGGACGATTTCTTGCAGGAGGACCCGTTGACTGGGTCGGCTCCACAGCGCGTGCGGCAACAGAAAACAATCCATGAGGTTAACCGCCGACCGGCCGTGCAAGAAGGCCGACGTGCGCAGCAGTCGAACCACCTTCTTCCACCGTCGGTCGTACAGACGGAGGGGACCATCCGGCATGGCTCCAGTTTCGTTGGCTTCGTCAATGCGGTGGCGAGCGACTTGGACCACATTGAGGACTTCTGCTGGGACCTCGACACCGTCAATGCCGTCGGACCATCGGTTCAGTTGCTCGGTGGTGAGCTTTAAGTCGGAGTCGACATTGTCAGCGTACACGTCGCGCGTGTCGGTGATCATGGAGAGGAAGGCCTTGCCGCTGCGCACGTTGGCCATTTCGTAGCGAATCAAGAAACGGTCCCAGAGGGGCGATAGCGACTCGCCGGCCGGGGGCAGCTCATTGGAAGCCGTCAGGATGGCCCGAATATCCACTTGGACATCTTGGTCGCCGTTTCGGTAGACCCGCTCGTTCAGTACGGTAAGGAGTGCGTTCTGGATGGCTGGACCCGCCTTCCAAATCTCGTCCAAGAAGATGACATCAGAGCCCGGCAAGTACCCCTCGATCCGCCGCTCGTAGCGGTCTTCTTCGCGGAGTTTGCGAATCGATACCGGTCCAAAAATCTCGTCCGGTGTCGAGAATCGGCTCATCAGGTATTCGAAGGCCCGTCCCGATGCGAAGGCGTGCTTGAGGCGTCGCGCGACCAAACTCTTGCCGACCCCCGGTGGCCCGAGCAAAAAGATGCTCTCGCCAGCGACCGCGGTAAGCAGGGCGAGCCGGACCGGTTCGTCGCGGTCGTACAATCCCGTGCAGAGGCGCTCAAGCAGTCCGGCGATTTGGGGCCTCGGCGACGCGGGCGCCGCAACCGCATCGGGTTCAGACATTGCGCGACCCGGTTGCGGTGGAAGGCACGTCTGCTGGAACTGAACTGGGTCGGTGCATGACTCCCCCGGGTCGACAACCGTTGTTGGCCCGGTTTTAGGCTAACGGAGAGTCTCAGTCAAGCGAAATGACGGCTCAACTATCCGGATGAAGGCGCATGGGGGCCGATGAAAATCGTGTTTCCGGCGGCGTCAAAACCATTGGATCTGTACGGCACTGGGATAGTCCTGCTTGGGGAGGACGGACAATCTGTGGAACCCGTGCGCACCGCATCACTGTGGGATGAGTCCCCCGCTCACGCCCACGCCCGCAGTCGCATGCCCGTTTGGTTTCATGAACTTTACACCGGCGGCATCCACCCCGATGCGCGGTTTCCGCGCGACCGCTACAACCGCATTGCTCACCGGCTTTCCGCGGGAGAAGCAGCAGAGCTGGTGCGCATACAGACCGCCCCGATGGCCAGTCGGGACGACATCTTGTTGGCGCATGACGCACGCTACGTAGACCGGTTTTTGTGCGGATCGATGGACCCCAAGGAACGGCGCCGCATTGGACTGAGGCCATGGACCCCATCCCTCATTCCCCGCACGCTTCGGCTGATGGGGGGTGCCATAGCGGCCTTGAACCATGTTTCACAGTACGGCGGGCTCGCAGCCAATATGGCGGGCGGCACGCACCATGCTCACCGTGATTTTGGCTCCGGGTACTGCGTGTTCAACGACCTCGCTGTGTGTGCCAAACTCGCGACGCAACGACTGGGATTTCAGCGGGTGGTCATTTTGGACCTCGATGTGCACCAAGGCGATGGCACCGCCACCATTTTAGAGGACGACAGCCAAGCCCTCACCGTGTCTGTGCACTGCGGCGAGAACTTTCCGTTTCGCAAGGCGGTCAGCGATCATGACTTGGTGGTGGGCGCCGGGACCGGTGACGAAGCATACTTGGCTGTGGTGGCCGAATCGATTGAAATCGCGATGGGCTTCGGGCCCGAGTTGTTGTTGTTCCAAGGCGGCGTGGACGGTCTGGAGACCGATGCATTGGGACGACTCGCCCTTTCGCGGTTGGCCCTGCAGCAGCGCAACCGTTCGGTCTACGAAGCCGCAGTGGCCGCCGGGGTGCCGTGTGTGGTGTTCATGGGGGGCGGGTATTCAAACCCGATTGGCCCCACCGTTGACGCATTCACGGACCTGTTTATCGACGCGGCGAGGGCCAACGCACACGTGCAGCGGTCGGCGGTCAACCAAGGGGGCGTCGCTCGGGGTGGCCCAGGCGAGCACGCGCGCGAAGTCGGGGTCTGAACGGTGAATGATCCGACGTGTGCACGGTGCGGTCGCGTGATGACGGAGCGATCGAACTGGACCCGGCAGCAGGTGGTGAAGTATTGCTCAAAGCGGTGTCGAACGCGCCGGATTCGGCCCGTAGACCGACGCCTCGAGGAGGCCATGATCGACCTGCTGGCGAGTCGCCCGGCCACGAGCAGCGTGTGTCCATCAGAAGCCGCTCGGGTGGTGAATGCGGAGCAATGGAGACCGCTGATGGAGCAGGCCCGAATGGCCGCGAGGCGCTTGGTCGCCGCAGGTCGGGCGGAGATCACACAGTCCGGTCGGGTTGTCGACCCATCCACCGCGAAAGGGCCCATTCGGGTGCGTCGGAGCGCGACCTTCGACGGTTAGGGTGTCTTCACTTCGTTAAACGCGCGCCACCTGACAGCGCGGGCAGTGGTACAGCGTGCGCTGGCGCTGGGTCGAGACCGTGATGGGTTCGTCGCATGCGATGCAGAACCGTTTTTTGTACACCATCAGTCGTTCTCGCTTTGGCAAGGCTCGCGGGGAGCCACCGTCGAAACGGGTAATGATGCGGTTGGTCTGCACCCCAATGTGGAGCCAGTCCACGGCGGTATCCCACAGTGCCGCTAAGGTGTCTTCGCTGAGTTGATTGGCGGGAGTGAAGGGGTCGAGTCGATGCTGGAACAGCAACTCGGACCGGTACACGTTGCCGATCCCGGCGACCGCGCTTTGGTCAAGGAGGATGGCTCCAATCGCACTGCGGCGTTTGGACAGCGATGCGATGAAATGTTCCGCATCGAATTCGTCCAACAACGGGTCTGGGCCCAGTCGGTGCACCACGTCTTTTCGGCCTCTGTGGGTCAACACCTCGCACCGAGTGGGCCCGCTGAGGTCCACGCAGCGTTTGTCGTTCATCAGTCGCATACGCGTGTTCTGACCCGGAGTCTGTGGCGGGAGTTTCCGCTTTCGAAACCGCCCGAATAGGCCCAAGTGAATGTGCACCCACAGCCCCTTTGTGCCGTCATCCACGAACTCGTAAAACAGGTGCTTTCCGTGGGCAGTCGCGCGCTTAAACTTCAGCCCATCGAGCCGGTCAGCCCCTTCAGAAAACCGCCCTTGAGGAGAAGCGACCGAGACGACGCTGCCGCCAAACCATTTGTGGTGGTCGCGCGCGAGCCTATGAATGGTGTGTCCTTCGGGCATTCCCCCTCCCGTAGCTCTATGGGTAGACCCGCCGTGCGGGCCATGCCAACCCTGTTTGGCGCAAGCTTGGGGTGGGTCAAACCAGAGAAGAGGTTATTCCTGAACTATGATTCGGAGGAAATTCTCAGGGTACGAGCCACGTGGCTTCATCGCCATCCGGTCCAAAGCGGTACAGAGCGCGGCGGTGACCCCGGGCGTGCAGGTAGAGCCACTCGATTTCGGTCACATGAGCGCGGACAGACGCGAAGTGATCGGCGCCGTCGTTGCTGGCCTCGGCGTCGAAGGCAACGTCGAGCGGTGCGTCGATGGGCGAACCCGGCGCTTGCGTGACTTGGTAGCAGACCCGGCTGAACGGCCGTGTATTGGCCCAGTTGGTGTCGAGAGCCGGTCCGTCGAGTACCTCAAGCCGCACGCGAACGCGCAGCTGTATCTTGGCCTTGGGTGCGTAAAAGTGCATGACAGCATGGGGCGATTCGGAGCACTCCGTGAACTTGTCGGAGCGACGGTCGGTGTTGAACCCGAGCCATCGTTCGGCTGAGTTGCATGCGCGCAACACCACACTGCGCGCTCGCGGGCGACCGTCTTGAGTCACTGTGGCCAAGGTGGCGATGTGAAAGTTGGATTTGGCGTCGACCGCGCCGCGCGTGAGAATCGACCATGCGTGCTGCAAGCTGCCCTCGAGGTCGTCGTAGCAGTGCAGCCGGTTGTGGTGCGGTCTTGGGTCGCCTTCGTTTGCCATGCTGTAGTCCGCCCCCTGTTTGTGTGTTTGTGCAGTGTAGCCCCTCA
The DNA here is from genome assembly GCA_002348535.1 of Deltaproteobacteria bacterium UBA2957. GTDB lineage: Bacteria > Myxococcota_A > UBA796 > UBA796 > UBA796 > UBA796. The sequence goes on from DEBL01000061.1 coordinate 4,802, forward strand.
TCGCTCTCACGTCGGGGCCTCGCCACTCGGGTGCTAACAACAGGGCAACGGCCCGGTTTGTTCCGCGCGGGTCCAAACGCCCGAGGGCCGCACTGTTTCCGCAAAAATACCCCAACAGGGACGGGTCGGTGGTCTCCCGTTGTTACATAGAGGTGGGGGGTTGAGTTGTGGGGCGCGATTCGTCGCTGGACCGGTTTCACGAGGTGACTCAGGCGTGGTTCGCGAACGCGTTTCCGAGTCCCACTGCGGCGCAGACGCTGGCGTGGCCACCGATCGCTCAAGGCGAGTCAACGGTTTTGCTGGCGCCCACCGGGTCTGGAAAAACACTCGCGGCTTTTTTGTCGGCGGTGGACCGGTTGATGTTTTCGCCACCCACCGGCGAGGCCGGCGTTCGGGTGGTGTATGTCTCGCCGTTAAAGGCGCTCGCCGTGGACGTGGAGCGGAACCTTCGCTCTCCGCTGATTGGCATCACGGCGCTGGCGTCGAGTCGGGGCGTTCCTCATCGCGTCCCAACCGTTGGGATTCGCACCGGCGACACGCCCCAACGGGAGCGGGCGCGGATGGCGCGAAACCCTCCCGATATTCTCATCACAACGCCGGAGTCGTTGTACCTGATGGCGACGTCAAAGGCGCGCGAGATGTTTCGTCATGTGGAGTCGGTCATCATCGACGAGGTGCACACGATGGTGAGTTCAAAGCGCGGGGTTCACCTCATGCTCACGCTCGAACGCATCGAGGCATTGCGCAGAGTCAGCGAACCGCTGCAACGGGTGGGCCTGTCGGCCACCCAGCGACCCCTTGACGAGGTGGCTCGGTTTTTGGGCGGATTTGAACCGAAGGACGGCACCGTAGCCCCCCGAGACGTCACGATTGTCGATGCAGGCGAGCGAAAGGCACTGCAGCTGTCGGTCGAGATGCCCGTCGAGGAGGTGATTGAGCAGGACCCGGATGACCTTGATTTTGGGGTGTCATCCGACGGTGTGGTGCGGTCCAGCTGGGCGTACCTCACGCCGCGCATTCTCGAATTGATCCGCAGCCACCGGTCTTCGATCATTTTTGTGAACAGTCGCCGTTCTGCAGAAAAACTCGCCGCAGCACTCAATGAGGCCGCAGAAGAACCCCTTGCGCGGGCCCATCACGGGTCGATTGCCCACGACATCCGATCGGAAATCGAAGAGGAACTGAAGCAGGGTCAGTTGCCGGCGATTGTGGCCACTGCTTCGCTCGAACTCGGCATCGACATGGGCGCAGTCGAACTGGTGATACAGGTGGGTGCCTTCCCGTCCGTTTCTTCGGGGCTGCAGCGTGTGGGTCGAGCCCGACACCATGTGGGCGGGGTCCCCGAAGGCGTGAGCTTCCCCAAGCACGCCGGAGACCTGCTGGCGAGTGCCGCCGTCAGTCGGGCCATGCTGGCGGGTGACATCGAGGCATCGCGATACCCACGCAACCCGCTGGATGTGCTCGCCCAGCAAGTAGCCGCCATGGTGGCCATGGATGACTGGACCGTGGCCGACCTGCATCGAGTGGTGGCCGGGTGTGCCGCGTTCCATGACCTCAGTCGGTCCATGCTCGAGAGTGTGCTCGACATGATGAGCGGTCGGTACCCGGCCGATGACTTCTCCGACCTTCGGCCCACGATCGTTTGGGACCGCGTGCTCGATGAACTCAAACCACGGAAGGGGCTGCAGCGACTCGCTGTGGTGAACGGCGGAACCATCGCCGACAGAGGACTCTACGGGGTGTACCTGTACGCTGGGACCGAGGAAGGTTCGAGTCGGCGGGTGGGGGAACTCGACGAGGAAATGGTGTTTGAGTCCCGCGTGGGCGATGTGTTTTTGCTCGGGGCCAGTTCGTGGCGAATCGAGGAAATCACCCACGACCAAGTGCTGGTGACTCCTGCACCCGGTGTGCCGGGCAAGATGCCGTTCTGGAAGGGGGATCAGCTGGGTCGCTCGTACGACTTGGGATGCACGATTGGACAGTTCTGCGGTCGGTTCGATGCCAAGGACCCCGCTGGCATGGCCGACGACTGGGCCCAGCACCATGGCCTCGCTGAAAACGCAGTCGAGCAGCTGTGGACCTACCTCACGGAGCAGTCGGAGTGTGGAGTGGTGCCCACCGACCGTCGGGTCGTGATCGAGCGGTTTATGGATGAGATTGGCGACTGGCGAATCTGCATCCTCAGCCCCTTTGGCTCGGCTGTTCACGCCCCGTGGGCGATGGCGGTTCAGGCCCAGTTGCTCACGGAGCGGGGCGTGGAGGTCGACACCATGTGGTCCGATGATGGAATGGTGTTCCGCGTGTGCGACGGCGACCATGAATTGCCCGCGAGTGCGTTCACTCCGACGCCCGATGCGGTGGAGGACATCTTGCTTCAACGCCTGAGCGAGACGCCTTTCTTTGGTGCCCGCTTTCGCGAGAATGCGGGGCGGTCTTTGCTGTTGCCCAAGCGAAAACCGGGCAAACGGTCGCCGCTGTGGGCGTTGCGCCGCCGAGCGGCATCGTTGCTGAAGGTGGCGGCCCAGTTTCGCGACTTTCCCATCGTCTTGGAGACCTACCGCGAGTGTCTGGTTGACCACTTTGACATGGCCTCGCTGAAGTCCATTTTGACCGACATTGACGGTCGCCGCATTGCCGTGGAGGACATGACCCACGATTCAGCTTCGCCCTTCGCGAGCAATCTGATGTTTCAGTACGTGGCGAACTTCATTTATGAAGGCGACGCTCCGCTTGCCGAGCGGCGCGCGCAAGCGCTCACCATCGACCAATCGAAGCTCCGGGAGCTAATGGGCGAGGCGGCGCTGCGGTCGCTGCTGGATGCCGATTCGATTGCCGAGGTGGAAGAGCAACTCCAGCGCATCCGCTTCCCCGCCAACAGTGCCGATGCACTCCACTCGGTCTTGCTCGAGTTGGG
>DEBL01000009.1:0-394 GCA_002348535.1 Deltaproteobacteria bacterium UBA2957
CCGTACTCGTCGCCGCTACCTTCGGTGTGGCCGGCGCCATTCTGCTGGAGAGTACGCTCTCCTTCCTCGGCTTGGGTGACCTCAGCGCACCGAGTTGGGGGCAGACGCTATCGGAAGGCTACTCGTCGGGTGCTTGGCACCTGATTTTGGCTCCAGGCTTTGCGATCTTCATCACCGTATCGCTGCTCAATCTCGTCGGCGAAGGCCTTCGCGATGCCCTCGATCCGAAGATGCGCAAGTGAGGACACAAATGAGTCAACCGATCCTCAAACTCGAAAACCTGCGCACTTATTTCCACACCGACATCGGGGTGGTGAAGGCCGTCGATGATCTCAACGTCTCGGTAAAACCAGGCCAGACCTTAGGCATTGTTGGTGAATCTGGATCCGGTAAA